>NZ_JAWPMM010000001.1:3436250-3742500 GCF_033344935.1 Reichenbachiella sp.
CTAAACAAGGTGCTATTGCTTGCCCGGTACTCAATCACCTGGGTTTCAGCTTCTAATCCAGAAACTTCCTGAAATGCAATGTTTTGTTTAATGGTTCCCCAATCAACGGAAAACCTGAATTTGGGCATTGGCCAAATGTTGTTTTCGGTACTACCGTCTTTACCAGCCATAATTTTATAGTTTTATGTTTTTAGATATTTTACTTACTAATGACCTATGATTTAGCCATCTCTTGTTCCACTTCAATAACAATGAATTCTGCCGGATGAGTGACAGCGATTTTGACCGCTATTTTCATCGTACCTTCCAAAATATCCTGAGCAGTCATTGTTGTACCCAAACCAACTGCTACATTAAAAGCGTCAGTGGGTGTTGAACCCTGAAGTGCCCCTTCCTTCCAGATATTTTCAAGAAAATTTTCTATCATACTCTTGACTGTCTGCCAGGTATTCGCATCATTTGGAGCAAAGACGAATGGATGACTAGCCAGCTTAACAGATTGCTCAATCATGGTTACGGTACGGCGAACATTAATGTACCTCCAATCATCACTATTGCCATCAAGGGTACGAGCGCCCCATACCAGAATGCCTAATCCATTAAAGAAACGGATCGCATTGATTGATTTTCCGCTTACCGCATCTACATTAAGACCAGCTTGCATAGAGTCATTAATATTTAATGTTAGTCCGACCGCTCCAACGGGAGTCACATTGGCTGGAGCATTCCAAACACCTTTGGTATTATCAACCTGAGTATATACTCCTGCCATTGCGCCACTTGGTGGCAGCGTGTTGATTTGCTCTTGAATAATCCCCATTATTTGTTTGTATTGCTTACTAGAGTTCATCAGAGCTTGATTAAGTTGACTAGAAGTCATTCCTGCTGGAGGACTCTTGATATTACCCAATATCTGTTCAGCGGAAGCATTTGGTGCAGCGGGTGGGTTCACAATATCAGCCAAAGCGCTTACATCCCCTCCATTTATATTACCATAGTCAATCTCACCTATTTCAGTAATGGTCGTATTCAAGAATGGGTAATATGCAGCACCATACTTGAGCGAGTTCATGCCAGTAGAGTTACGGAAATTTTGAATGTCCTGTGTGTATAGAATCGGATCAGGATTATTACCACCAATGATATCCAGTAAAGACATGGCTGTTCCCATATCTCCATTCTGCAACAACATCGCTTCCATCAATGTGCTATTATCATCGGGAGTAAGAAGAGTAGCCTCAGGCACAACATACATCGTAACCTCCTCAATTTTCTTAAGCAACTCCACGCCGCCCATGAGGTCAGATAATTTAACATTAGGATTTACAATCTGATCGCCCGGTGTAACTGGTGATTTCGTAGGTGTCCCATAGGGACCCACTGATACGATATAGGCAGAACCTCCACCGTTTTCAAAAAATAAACGGATACTGTTATACAGATAGTAGATCGTTCCAGGGTCTGGTTCCACAGTGTAGATGTCTCCGTTGATATGATAGGCATGTCCTTTCTCAGGCATTTTCTTCTGCTTAGTAATGTAGTATTCAGGAAAATACTGTTTCGCAGCGGGTGCTGGTGCCGGAGGGTTTGGAACCATGAAAAAAGCCTGAAATTCGTTCATCGAAGTAATTTTAACTGGCTTATTTAAATAAGACTTTCCCTCATAAGCGGCGTTCGGTGTATAGCCTATAAATGCAGGAACCGCGGTGGCAACTTCTACAACTGAATTTGGAAAAGCATTTACTTCATCAATATAAACGCCGGGGGTCTGTGTAGCCAATGGTGATAATGACATAATTTTATATTTAAGTTTCTTGTTTTATAAATAGATATACATTGTCGACTGAGCCACTTTTGACTCAGCTTGATTCAATTTTTCAATATTCGTAATAGAGCTGGGCGACGCCGTAGGTAGCTTTTCTATGAGCACTTCTTCGTCATCTTCTCTATGATCTTTCTTTTTCAGTGAAAATGTTTTTTCGTATCGTTCCTGAATAGGATAAAGCTGATCCCCAGAACTAAAGCGGAATGCCTTCTGTCCATTGGGCATTTGAGCTGATTGAGGGCCATCCAACAAACTACCCTCGGGATCATTGATCTCATAAGAGCTTCTCTCATCAGGAGAAACTACATAGTAATTCCATTGTGTGTTTCTTGCTTCAAATCGTATGGTATAAATCTTAGGAGTGATCTTCTCCTCGCTCAAAAATTCATCAAGATAAAGATCCACATGCCCGATGGACTCTGCTTCAAATAAGTTGATCTGATGATCAGGTACCAGAAGATTAGTCGCCTCCTGCTCTAGACTTTTTTTGTTGCTAAAACTGAATGTAACTAGTTCATCCAACGGGGTGTTAGTGAAAAACGTAAATTGCTCATTGGTACTATACAGCTGAAAACGAAGATAAAACTGCCCGAAAAAAGCGATCAGCTCTCGTAAATAATCAGCATCAAAATCGTCTAGATGGTAAATGGAAAAACCTGTTTCCGTCGTTCTAAAGATCAAACCTCGATTCCAAATAAAAGCTTCAGAACGTTGTTCAGGGATAACTTTCAAATCTCTAAAGATTCCATTTGAATAGTAAGTATGTAAAATTTTTACGTCTGCCAACAATATGTACTTTGATGCCTTCATACGTCTGCTTGAACATGTTCTTTAACCGCTGTAACATTGGGGATATTCCGCTCAGTCTGATCGCCTTGAAAGGTGATCATTCTGATTTTGAAAGGGACTGACGGTATGTACTTGGTCCCCATGGAAGACCATAAATTGAAGGACTCTGTTGAGTTGAGTTTCATAACTTCAGCACTCAACTGAAAAATTTCAGGATCCAACCCTGGAGAATTTTGGCCATCAAAATGGCTCTTAGCCTGAAAATAGTATAATGCTCCAGAAATGAATTTGAGTGACTCCTCGTAATTATTGAAAAGTGCCGCCACCATCACATTGACGTTGAAACAAAGAGGCGGATTTACTTGATCAAAATGGTTTTTAAATTGTTTGCCGTGAATAGCATTTGGTATGGTTGACTCATGCTCAAGGTTGATAACAGAAATGATTATTTTATTTCTGTTTTCTTCAGGTACACTTCCATCCTGGTTAAGAATACTTCCCAACTTTACACTTCTTTCAGAAGTGACATACTTTCTTTTCAAGAAAGTATCCAAATCGTCAGCGATATAGGTTAGGGCTTCTTTGATCAAGGTGCTTAGGTTTGTTTTTCACACCATTAATACCTTCTTGCCAAAAAGGTTACCCTCTATTTAAAAAAAATATTTCGACCCTTAATACCTAACTAAATATCTTACCTGCCTAATGTTAATGCCCGAGTACGCTTTACCCTGTTACCGTTAATACAAGTTGTCCACTTTCCAATAGTATAGATCCATGGTAAGACCTAATCATTTAATAGCAGAGAATTTATAGGTGTATAAAAAATCTAATTAATTAGCTAACAGTTAATTAGATTTTAAAATTTGAGGTCCCGAGCCGATTACTCATACGCACTGACACGCGTATAGTTCCTCGTGATTTAAAGATTCAAACAGCTCCTTCTCTAAGATTCGAATCAAAAACGTTTAAACAAAAAAAGACTACTCAATGAGTAGTCTTTAAGTGAGGTCCCGAGCGGATTCGAACCGCTGTACGAGCTTTTGCAGAGCTCTGCCTAGCCACTCGGCCACAGGACCATTTTTTGGAGACACAAAATTAGAATTAATTAAATCCCCTGCAAACAATTTGCTATTTCTATTCGCTAAAAAATCGCTTTTTTCTTAACGCAAGGCACAAAAAAAAGGTACACCGAAGTGTACCTTTCTATTAAATATATTTCTGATTAAGATTCAGCTCCTTCAGCAGCTTCACCTTTATCTTCTTCTTTCTTAGCAGCAGCCTTCTTAGGGGCAGCTTTCTTAGCAGCAGGCTTAGTAGCGCTAGCTTCCATTTGCTCTTTCAATGCAGAAAGTGCCGCGATATCTCCCATAGTAGATTTCTCAGAATCAGCGTTTACTTTGTCTACTCCTTTGCTCTTAGCTGCAGCTTTCTTCTTAGGTGCTGGAGCTTTCTCCACTACCTCGTCAGAGTAAGTTGCTACGTGAGACAAAGTGATCTTCTTGTCATCCTTAGAGAAGTCAACTACTACGAAGTCTAGGCTATCACCAATTGCTGGCTTAGAACCGTCTTCCTTCTTCATGTTCTTAGTAGAAGCGAATCCTTCTAGACCGTAAGGCAATTCAAGAATTGAACCTTTGTCGATGATGTTAGTCACTGTACACTTGTGAGAAGTTCCTCTTGCGAATACTGTTTCGAAAGTATCCCAAGGGTTTTCTTCCAATTGCTTGTGACCTAGTGCCAATCTTCTGTTGTCTACGTCAAGCTCAAGTACTCTTACTTCTAGCTCTTCGTTTACATTGATGAATTCAGAAGGGTGTTTCACTTTCTTAGTCCAAGACAAATCAGATACGTGAACCAAACCGTCGATACCTTCTTCAAGCTCGATGAACAATCCGAAGTTTGTCAAGTTTCTCACGATTCCTTTGTGATCTGTACCTACAGCGTATTTAGTCAATACGTCCTGCTTAGTCCAAGGATCTTCAGTCAATTGCTTGATACCTAGAGACATTTTTCTTTCGTCTCTATCGATCGTCAATACTACAGCTTCTAGCTCATCACCAATGTTGATGAAATCTTGAGGGTTTCTCAAGTGCTGAGACCATGACATTTCAGAAACGTGAATCAAACCTTCAACGCCAGGCTGGATTTCCAAGAACGCACCGTAATCCGCTACATTCACAATCTTACCTTTCACTTTAGATCCGATTTCAACAGTTTTGTCTAGTGAATCCCATGGGTGCTCTGACAACTGCTTCATACCCAAAGAAATTCTCTTCTTGTCGTCGTCGAAATCAAGAACAACAACATTTACTTTCTCATCCAGATTCAATACTTCTTCTGGGTGATTTACTCTACCCCAAGAGATATCAGTAATGTGAAGTAGACCATCTACACCTCCAAGATCGATGAATACACCGAAATTGGTCATGTTTTTGATCACACCTTCAAGTACCTGACCTTTTTCAAGGTTCTCAAGGATTTGAGCTTTTTGTTTTTCGAGATCTTTCTCAATCAAGATTTTGTGAGAAACAACCACGTTATCGTTAGTGTAGTTGATTTTCACAACTTTCACTTCCATTTTCTTATCTACGAAGATATCGAAGTCTCTGATAGGCTTCACGTCGATCTGAGAACCTGGCAAGAACGCCTCGATTCCATAGATATCCACGATCAAACCACCTTTGGTTCTTCTCTTCACCATACCGTCGATGACCAAATCCTCGTCGGCAGACTTTTGGATTTTTTCCCATGCACCAACGATCTTCGCTTTCTTTCTAGAAAGAACCAACTGACCATTGTTGTCTTCTTGCTCTTCGATGTAAACTTCTACAGTATCACCAGGCTTAAGGTCCGGTGTATCTCTGAATTCTGACGCTGATACCAACCCATCAGATTTGAATCCAATGTTTAAGATCACGTCTCTTGAAGTCATACTCACAACAGTACCTTCTACTACCTGCTTTTCTTCGATAGTATTTAAGCTATCTCCGTAAAGTGCTTCAAGATCTTCTCTTTGCTTTTTGTTGTATCCGTCTCCGAATCCTTTTGGCTGAACATTGTCCCAGTCAAATTCTTCTTCGTCTTCTACAACAGCCACTTCAGTCTTAGGAGCTTTTGTTGCTTTCTTCTCAGCCTTAGGTGCTTCTTCTTTTACCTCTTCAGTAGGCGCAGCAGCAGTTTCTTCTACTACAGCTTCTTTAGCTGCTTCAGTTGACTGATTTTCTAATTCTTCTTTATTTTCCATTATAATGTGAGTCCTGATTTACAGCGTCATTCCGGACTCGGAAAATGCGCCATTTTGTTTGTGTTTTTCTCGACTCATCGAGACCCATTCACTCGAATGGAGCGCAAAGATAGGTATTTATATATTTTAATGCACAATTAATACTTAAAATCAGGACGAATATCACTTCTTATTAAAGTGGTTGTTTTCTTGAATCATCTTTTGGTATTAATTTGCTGAAAAATCCACTTATGAAAATAATTGAATGCCCCCGAGACGCCATGCAAGGATTGCATGAATTTGTACCTACAGAACTCAAAGTCAAGTACATCAACGAATTGCTCAAGGTGGGATTCGACACCATAGATTTTGGAAGCTTCGTTTCTCCAAAGGCCATTCCTCAACTAAAGGACACAGCTGAAGTGCTGGCCCATCTGGATTTAGACCATACCCAATCAAAACTACTGGCTATCATCGCCAATACCCGTGGCGCACATGATGCTTGTGAACATGAACAAATAGACTACTTAGGCTTTCCTCTTTCGCTATCAGAGACTTTTCAGCAGCGCAACACCAACAAGAGCATAGCCGAAGCATTCGAACAAATCAACATCATACAGGACCTTTGTCACGATCACAACAAAACATTGGTCACCTATCTTTCTATGGGATTTGGTAATCCTTATGGGGATCCTTATGAAATGCCTTATGTCTCAGAGTTTATATCCAAACTGAAAGCAATGGATGTTAGAATTATTTCTCTTGCTGATACGATCGGTGTTTCTAATCCAGAAAACATTACAACTTTATTCAAGAGCATAACGAACGAATTTGAAGGCATCGAATTTGGGGTGCATTTACATTCTGACCTAGATACGGCAGTTGAGAAAATTGACGCCGCATACAAAGCTGGGTGTCGAAGATTTGATGGAGCCATCAACGGATTTGGTGGTTGCCCAATGGCTGAAGACAAGCTCGTTGGGAATATTGCCACCGAAACCATGCTCGCTTATTTCGAACAACACAACATTGATATCAAATATGATAAAAAAGTATTTGAACATGTGTTGAACATGGCTCCTGAGGTATTCTTAGGCAGATAGTCTCAATTAATAATCAGACCCTCATATACCTCTTGCCCGGCAAGGATTTAACCAACCCAGCAAATTCCAACGTCAACAAATGACTCACTGCTTCATGCACATTGATTTGAGTCTTCCAGCTCAGTTCATCCAGGTGCAGGCCGGTTTTAAACTCCTCAAGCACTGATATAATTTTACGCTCTGACTCTCCATAAGCACTTAAATCTACAACAGGTTTTACAGGTTTAGACTCGCCTTTTTCCCAGCCTAACAGATACTCCAAATCTTTTATGCCTGTGAATATATTGGCCTTCTGAGCACGAATGAGCGCATTGCACCCTTCTGAGTATTTACTTTCAAGGTCCCCTGGAACTGCAAAAACTTCTCGGTTGTACGAGTAAGCAATATTAGCTGTAATCAAAGCTCCACCCTTGTTTGCCGCCTCTACTACAATAAGCGCCTCCGTCATTCCAGCAATGATTCGATTTCTTAAAGGGAAATTATGAGGGTCTGGCTTAGTTCCTGGTGGATATTCACTAATCCATCCACCTCCATCTTCTAGCATTTCCAGGGCACTCTTCTTGTGGACTGATGGATAGATTTTATCCAACCCACCGGCCAACACCGCTACCGTTGGTAAATCATTCTTAAGTGCACCTCGATGTGCAGCTATATCAATACCATAGGCGAGGCCACTCACTACAACAGCATTGTGAGGCACTAATTCTTCGACTATTTTTTCTGTGATTTGTTTACCATAATTAGTAGCATTTCGCGTCCCCACAATCCCAATCATTTTTGATTCCGAAAAACTCGACTTTCCTTTAGTATAAATCAATAGGGGCGCATCATTCACTGACTTGAGTCTCTCTGGAAAATCTGCATGAAAATATGGGACAATTTCAATCTTTTGCTTTTCGCAATCTTGAATAATTGCTTCTGCCTGCTTAATGAAACTCCCTGAAGTGAGTGCTTTGATTGTCTTTTCACCAATGTTGGGAATCTTAAGCAAGGCTCCTTTCTTTTCTGAGAAAATAGCAGAGGCAGACCCACAATAACTGATCAACTGTTTAGCCAAAACATCGCCAATGCCAGGCGTGAGTTTCAGCGCCAGCACATAGCTGTTTTCGTTTTCATTCATAGAATGAAAAAAATTAATAATTCAACAAAAATTTAGCTAATTAACTTCTCTGAATGCTGTCGCGTAATTCTGAAAGAAATCCACGAATATTTTTAAGTGATTGAATCATATCAATCTTCTCCATAGCTGCATTGGCATCATTTTTAATAAAATCTCTTGCCCCATGGAGGGTATAACCTTTCTCTTTTACCAGATGATAAATCATCTTTATTTTTTTGATATCCTCCGGAGTGAACTGCCTGTTCCCCTTACGGTTCTTCTTAGGATTAATGATATCAAACTCTGTTTCCCAAAAGCGAATGAGTGAAGTAGCTACACCTAAATCATCGGCTACTTCGCCAATGGTGTAATATCTTTTCGTTATTTCCTTTTCTTTGTACGGCACAGTTCTAGCGGTTAAGATAGGTAATAAAACCTGAATCGTCAATCAATAAATTACTTTCGGGAAAATCTTTTTTAGTCAACTCCCTGATCTTCGAAATGGCTCGTTTTTTAGAGTCAATTTTTGGTCCACCCGCCCCTAGCTGGACGATTGGAATCAACTGACCTCTTAGAAATTTACCTTCCGAATTAGTTTCTACTTTCACTATAGGTGCAATGCCATTCACACCTCTTAAATTAAACCTTCCATAGGTACAAAAATTACCCATACTGTAGGTTATAAATCGCTCATTATATACTTCAATCGCTCTAGACACATGAGGTCCATGCCCAAAGATCACATCTGCTCCATGATCAATCATTAAATGAGCAAACTCGTATACATTGCCTCTGTTTTCACCATAAAACATTTCTGTTTTTCTGGTTACATGTTCATGTTTTGACCCCTCGGCTCCGGCATGAAAAGACACGATCACAACATCCACCAGTGAGTCCAACTGCTCAACTAACGCTATAGCTTTTTCCTGATTGTGAATACTCACGGTTCCAATATTAGGAGAAAACGCCACCATCCCATACCGCATGCCATCTACCATAAAAGTCGTGGTAGGTGCAGTTAACAATCCGGCATAATTAATCCCTAAAGAATCTAAAGATCTCATCGTATTGTCTCGCCCAGGTTGGCCGAAATCGCCAGCGTGATTGTTAGCCAAACTTACCACATCAAACCCTGCCACTACAAGATTATTTAGATAGGATTCAGGTGAACGAAATAAATAACACACTTTTGGGTTTCTGCATTTTTTTTGATCTCCGCCTTCGTTCAAAATGACTCCTTCGAGGTTTCCAAAAGTGACATCTGCTTGACGCAAAGTATCAGATACCTCTAGCCAAAGATCCTTTCCATCATTCCCTGGCAAATATCTTTCAGATGGAAAATTTGTCCCCATCATAATATCACCTACTCCTATCAAAGTCAGGGTATCTTTAATCACACGGGTCAATGCTATTTCTACTTCTTCATCCAAAGAGTATAAAGTATCCAATTCGGCTGTTATCCAATATTTCGGCTCAAGTAAAGTTGAATCAATGGCCACAGTCTCTACCTCAACAGGTAAAGTCGAAACCACTTTTTGCGACTTACAAGCCATCATCAGCAGGGTGATAGAAAATACATAGAATAGATTTCTAAGCATTTTCCAAAATTAGAATTGACCCGGGACTTAGTCGCCATGAAGAGGTCAGAAGTTTTCCACATTAGACCCACAGGTATAAAAAAACCTAGACTGAACAGTCGAGGTTTTAATTTATTTTTTTGAATGAATTAAAAATCACCTAAAGCTTGATTTTCAATTGAAGCTAACCTTAGTATCTCTTCATATTCCGTTGGATTCAAATCTTGGTGGAAATAATGAACCGGGTTAATGATTTTACCATCCTTTCTTACTTCGTAGTGCAAATGAGGAGCGGTTGATCGTCCAGAGTTTCCAACATATCCAATGCACTCGCCCCTTTTTACCTTTTGTCCTTTTTTCACATTAAACATTTCCATATGTGCATACTTAGTCACATAGCCATACCCATGATCAATTTCAACCTGTCGGCCATATCCTCCCAAACTTACATTAACTCGCTGTACAACTCCATCTCCAGTTGCATATATGGGTGTTCCCTTTGGGGCAGAAAAATCTATTCCAGGGTGCAATTTTCTAACCTTTAAAATTGGATGTATTCTCATACCATACCCAGAAGACAACCTCTTCAGCTCATCATTGGATACTGGTTGAATAGCTGGAATAGCTGCGAAGAAATTGTCCTTATTGGCTGCCATATCCAATAGTTCATCATAAGATTTCGTTTGAATATACATCTGCTTCTTCAGTTTATCTAAAGTTTGGTGCAGCTCAATAACCAAATCTTCCTTTTCCAAATTCTTGCTCGTGATCTCTCTATAGCGATTTACCCCTCCTACTCCAGCATCTCTGATAGATGCAGGAATCGGCTCTGCTTCAAAAATCACTCTGTACACATTATCATCTCGTTCCTGAAGTGACGACAACATATCTGATGCTTCAGCCAATTCGCTCTGCAACAACTCATAATAGTACTTCAATTCTTCATTCTCCTTTTCTAATCTAGCCTCTACAGGAGATTGAAAATAGAGATTATAGGTGTAGAAAATGCCTACTGCCAAAATCAATGAAAATGAAAGAAATCCTAATGAATTGAGAACAATGTCCCAAGTAGAAACTTTTACGCGTTCGTACTTACAAGATTCGGTATCGTAATAGTATTTTATTCTAGCCATATTAAATCAGAATATCCTAACTTTGTGCTTCGTTTTTCGGGTGGTCGCTAATATTTCTATTTTTACGGCTTGTTAGCATTACAATTCTGCTCGCAATTTAATACATTTTTTTAAATAACAAATAAATTCAATTTTAAGTAATTGAATATCAATAGATTAGATGGAATCGAAAGAAATAAGAAAACGGTTTTTAGAGTTCTTTGAAAAAAAGCAGCACGAAATAGTGGCTTCAGCCCCTATGGTGATACAAAACGACCCTACATTGATGTTTACTAATGCTGGGATGAACCAATTCAAAGATTTCTTCCTAGGTAACTCTGAGCCTTCCTCTAATCGAATAGCAGACACGCAAAAATGCCTTAGAGTTTCGGGTAAGCATAACGATCTCGAAGAAGTAGGCATGGATACCTACCACCATACCATGTTTGAAATGCTTGGTAACTGGTCATTTGGAGACTATTTCAAAAAAGAAGCTATCGAATGGGCTTGGGAGTTGCTCACTAAAGAGTTTAAACTTCCAGAAGATAGAATGTACGCTTCTGTTTTTGGTGGAGATAAAACCGATGGACTGGAGTTGGATCAAGAAGCTTTCGACTACTGGAAAGCGATTATTCCAGAAGACCGAATCATTAACGGTTCTAAAAAAGACAACTTTTGGGAAATGGGAGATACAGGACCATGTGGCCCTTGCTCCGAAATTCATATCGACCTTAGGTCAGATGAAGAAGTAGCAAAAATTCCAGGGAAAGATTTGGTAAACATGGATCACCCACAAGTGGTGGAAATCTGGAATTTGGTTTTCATGCAATTCAACAGGCTCGCTGATGGATCATTGAAACCTCTTCCCGCTCAGCATGTGGATACTGGCATGGGCTTCGAAAGATTGGCTATGGCCATTCAAGACAAGAAGTCTAATTATGATACGGACGTTTTCACTCCTCTAATCAATTTCATAGCTGATAAAGCGCAAGTGAAATATGGTCATGATGAGAAAACAGACATCGCTCTACGTGTAATATCTGATCATGTGCGTGCCATATCATTTGCCATAGCAGATGGACAATTGCCATCCAATAACAAAGCAGGCTATGTGATAAGAAGGATTTTGAGAAGAGCTGTACGTTATGGTTATACTTTCCTGAATTTCAAGGAGCCTTTCTTGCACACACTAGTTCCGCTTTTGGCAGAGCAATTTGATGGAGTGTTCCCCGAGCTTATCGCGCAGAAAGACTTTATTGGTAAAGTAATCATGGAAGAAGAGTCTTCTTTCTTACGAACACTGGACAAGGGCTTATCTAAACTCGACGTTATCATTAATGAAGCGAAAAAAGACAGTAAGGTCATTGATGGCAAGGTAGTATTTGAGCTTTACGACACCTACGGATTTCCATTTGACCTGACATCACTCATCGCTCGTGAAAATGAATTGAGTGTAGATGAAAAAGGTTTCAAAAAAGAAATGGAGGTTCAAAAAAACCGATCTAAGAAAGCGGCTGAGACTTCGGCTGGTGATTGGATAGAATTGAAACCTATTGAAGAGGTTCAGTTTTTAGGATATGAATCTTTGACTTCAAAATCTAAGATTGTAAAATATCAGGCTGTTGAAGAAAAAGGAAAGAAACTATTCAAAATAGTTTTAGACCAGACACCTTTCTATGCTGAGAGTGGCGGACAAATAGGCGACACCGGATATATTGCTGATGGAGACAAAAAAATCAGCATCATCAATACAAAAAAAGAGAACAACCTCATCGTTCACTTTTCTACAGAATTGCCAGAAAATCTGGAGGCCGAATTTGAGGCTGTAGTGAATAGTAAGAAAAGAAAGCTTACGGAAAACAATCACAGTGCCACTCACCTACTCCACGCAGCACTGAGACAGGTGCTAGGTACACATGTACAGCAAAAAGGCTCTTTGGTGAATGAAAAAGTACTGCGATTTGACTTTTCTCACTTCTCTAAGATGACTGATGAAGAGATTGCCAAAGTAGAGCAAATCGTCAATCAAAAAATCAGAGAAAACATTTCGCTTGACGAAAAAAGAAATGTACCTATCGGAGAAGCCCAAGAAATGGGCGCCATGGCACTGTTTGGTGAAAAATATGGTGATTTCGTACGAGTCATTACATTCGACAAAGACTACTCTGTAGAATTGTGTGGCGGTACACATGTGCCAGCGACTGGTACTATTGGTATGCTCAAAATCGTATCAGAAGGCTCGGTAGCTGCAGGCGTACGAAGAATAGAAGCCATTACGGCGGACAAAGCAGAAGAATATTACAACAAACAAAATGAGTTGGTTGCTCAAGTTAATGAGCTACTAAATAATCCAAAAGACACATTGAAAGCGATTGAAGCTTTGGTGAAAGAAAAGCAAGAGCTGACCAAAACCATAGAGACGATCAATGCTGAAAAAGCAGGAGCACAGAAAGGCATTTTGCAAAAGGCCATTCAATCTGTCAATGGATACAATGTATTGATCTCAGAAGCACAGTTACCTGATGCCGAGGGATTGAAAAAGCTGTCCTTCGAGCTCAAAAACGAAGTAGATAACCTGATAATGATAGTGGCAGCGGATATCGCTGGTAAACCACAAATTTCAATTATGATTTCTGAAGATTTGGTGAAATCACTAGATCTCCATGCTGGAAACCTAATCAAGGAACTAGCAAAAGAAATCAAAGGCGGCGGTGGGGGTCAGCCATTTTATGCAACTGCTGGAGGCAAGGACATCAGTGGATTGTCTAATGTGGTAACTAAAGCCAAAGCAATCATAGACGAAAAAACGAATCATTAATTAGGTTTTGAAAGACATATTAGAAAAATACGATCTGGTTGTAGGACTGGAGATTCATGTACAATTGAATACGGAAAGCAAGCTATTTGCTGCTGACAAGAACAGTTTTGGCGATAGTCCTAATAGCAATGTAAGTCCGATTACTTTGGCGCACCCAGGTACTTTACCAAAGCCGAACAAATCCGTGATTAGTCATGCGATCAAAATGGGATTGGCCATCAATTGTGACATTGCTTCATATACCACATTCGACCGAAAGAATTATTTCTATCCAGATTTACCGAAAGGTTATCAAACCACGCAAGACCAACACCCAATTTGCAGAGGTGGGTATATCGATGTAAAAAGTGGTGATAGCATCAAACGAGTCAATTTCAATAGAATCCACATCGAAGAAGACGCTGGTAAGTCCTCTCATGATGCTGAACACGAAGGTTCTCTTTTAGACTATAATCGAGCTGGTACGCCTTTGATTGAAATGGTGACTGAACCTGAGATCAGTTCTGCAGAGGAAGCCGGGAATCTCCTCACAGAGATCAGAAAGATCGTTCGCTACATCAATGTAGGCGATGGCAATATGGAGCAAGGCTCGTTGCGTTGCGATGCTAATATCTCTTTAAAACCCAAAGGTTCTGATCAACTCGGTAAGAGAGTGGAAATCAAAAACATGAATTCCATTCGAAACGTGCAACGGGCGATCAATCACGAAATCGAAAGACAGTCTGCGCTATTGGATGCTGGAAAAACAGTACTACAAGAAACGCGAGGATTCAACGATGACACGGGAGCAACCACCGGTCAACGTACGAAAGAAGAAGCCAATGACTACCGTTACTTCCCCTGCCCTGATCTGCTTCCTATTCATGTAAATGAATCATGGGTAGCTCAAGTAAAGGCCACCTTGCCCAAACTTCCACACGAAGTATTGGCTGACTTGCAGGACAATTATGAATTGAGCGCTTACGACGCTGAAATCATAGCGGATCAGAAAGAACTGTCAGACTACTTCTATGAAACAACAAAGCTGACCAAACACTACAAACGTATTGCAAATTGGATGATCGGACCAATCAAAAGTGCCTTGAATGATTCGAATATAGAAATACAGGATTTTGTAGTAAAACCCACTTTACTTGCTGAGATCATTGAATTAGTAGCGACTGACAAAGTGAGTTTCTCGATGGCTTCTACTCGTCTGTTGCCAGCTTTAATTCAATCTCCAGACAAATCTGCTTTGGAGATGGCTAAACAAATGGAATTGCTGCAAAGCGATGACCAGGACGAGCTAGTTAAAACTATTGAAGCGGTAATTGCCAGTATGCCAGACAAGGCGAAAGCCTATAAAAGTGGCAAGAAGGGATTGTTGGGAATGTTTATGGGAGAAGTTATGAAAAAGACTGGCGGTAAAGCCAATCCAAAAGTGGCCAACAAATTAATAGCTGAGCTATTAGAAAAATAAACAACAAGAGAATTATTTCGTTGACACCAATTGTTGAGAACGGTAAAAATATGATGATGAGAAAAAATTTAGGCTTTGTATTAGCCCTTACAGTTTTAGCTACTGCTTGCACAAAGAAGGATGGAGTATCCATATCAGGAACATATGAAAACCCTGTCAAAGATCAGTTAGTCAAAATAGAATTGATCATGAACAATGAGTTGACGGTAGTCGATTCATTTCAATTGGATCCAAGCGGCGCATACAACAGAACCATTAAAGTGTCAGAACCTGGTTTTTACAGACTCAATTTTTACAATCGACATGTCACCAATATGATTCTCGACCAAACTGATATTCAGTTAGTGAAAGATGAAAATGACCCAAGAGGCCGATATAAAGTAACAGGCTCAAAAGATATGGACTATATCTACGGGCTTACTACATTGAAACAAGACTTCGAAAAACAATCACAGGCACTCAATGGAGAATTTATGAATGCCAGAAATAGTGGTGACATGGCATTGCTCGAGGATATTAGGAGTCGCTTTATGCAAATGAAAGCTGCTAATGACAATAAAATAAAAACGGCTATCATGCAAATGAATGGCTCGATCGCAGGCATTCTTTCCACTTCATTCATTGATGAAGAAAATGAATTCGCTTTTCTTGACAGTCTGGCTCAGAAATACCAAAATGAATTGCCTAATTCTAGCTACACGAAAGAGCTAGTGGAGAAAGTAGAAGCCTATAGAAAACTAGCCATTGGCTCTCCTGCTCCAGAATTGTCCTTACCCAATCCTAATGGAGATATTATATCATTGAGTTCCTTCAAAGGCAAGTATGTCATGATCGATTTTTGGGCGGCCTGGTGTAGACCTTGCAGAATGGAGAATCCTAATGTGGTAAAAATGTACGATGCATACCATGACAAAGGTTTTGAAGTATTTGGGGTTTCTTTGGATCGCACTAAGCAAGCTTGGGTAAAAGCCATTGCAGAAGATCAATTGACATGGACACAAGTTTCTGACTTGAAATACTTCGAATCGGAAGCGGCACAGATCTATCAGATCAATTCAATTCCAGCGACATATTTGATTGGCCCTGATGGAACTATCGTGGCTAAAAACCTAAGAGGGCCTGAGTTAGAAGCGAAATTGAAGGAAATTTTTGGATAGGGTTTATTTAAAAACCTGCTGAAGCACACCCCAAAGCTTTTTACGAAGGTCAGTAGATACTGAGATATTATTCAAGGCATCTGCTACAATCAATTGACCGTCTCCGAGTTTAGTCGATACGTATTGCTGAGTACTCGCAGCCACCGGAAGCTGATGATTAGGAGTAAATGCAATTACATAGTCATACCCCACAGCTTTGGGTGTGGTAGCTGCTACATTTTGAAAGTCGACTTCATCAGTAGACTGACCTATTGCGCCAAGAATTTTTCCAAGATAATCTAAATCGCCTGCCGGCAATTCTTTAGCCGTTGGGTTATCAAATATCACGAGAATCTGATTTGTTGGCTTTTCAATTACGACCAATTTCTCCTCAGGTTCACTCACCACTGCTGGTGCAACCTCTTCTACTGTAGCAGAATCTTCTACCACAGTAACTTCTTCAACAATCGCACTACTCTCTTCTTTTTGATCAATCAAATAGATATCCTCATTGATCAAAAACTTCAAAAACTCATTTGAATTACCCATTGATAAATATTGATTTGAGTTCAGTAGCCTCTTCCGGCTTCATTTTCTTAGCCAAAACCAAACGCAACTGACGACGCCTTAAAGCTCCATCAAACATTTCTGTTTCTTCGTCCGTTTCCGGCACCACTTCTGGCACGTCTATTGGGCTTCCCCCTTGATCTACAGCCACAAACGTATAAAAAGCCTGATTGCTACTAACTTTCTTCCCGCCTGGAATATCTTCTGCTGACACATCAATAAAAACTTCCATGGATGAGTTGAAAGAGCGGGTTACTTTGGCTGTCAAAGTGATTACATTGCCTAATCTGATCGGGGCAGAAAAAGACACATTATCTACGGATGCCGTTACCACAATTCGATTAGAATGCTTCTGTGCTGCAATCGCCGCCGCGATATCCATCCAATGCAACAGTCTCCCTCCCATTAGATTATTCAAGGTATTGGTGTCGTTAGGCAATACCAATTCAGTCATTATGGCAATCGACTCAGAAGGTGTCTTTTGTTTCTTTCTACTCATAAGTTCTATTTTTTCCAGCCGTCATCCCCCAACAAAGGCACAAAGCTAAAATTGCTGTATTCTTCTTTTGTGATTCTTCCGTCCAATTGTTTTGTCAGACGTAACATCTTTTGTGTACTTCTATTTCCTACTGGAATTACCAAATGCCCGCCAGGTTTCAACTGATCAACTAAAGCTTGTGGTACCGTTGGTGCACCAGCTGTCACAATTATTCCGTCGTAAGGTGCAAATTTATCATATCCTAGTGAACCATCACCAATTATAAACCTGGGTGAGTATCCCATAAATTTAAGCATCTTCTGCGCGAGCCTGGATAGCTTCTCCTTGTATTCTATAGTCACAAGGTCAACTCCATTCTCAACAAGTACGCAAGCTTGATAACCAGATCCAGTTCCAATTTCAAGTACCTTTTTCCCAGGGGAAACTTCTAGTAAATCTGTTTGAAACGCTACAGTATAAGGTTGTGAAATCGTCTGTCCTTCAGCTATAGGGAAAGCTTTGTCCTGATAAGCATGCTCAACAAATATCTCATCGAAAAACCAATGCCTTGGAATTTTACCAATGGCATCAAGCACTCGCTCATTGGTTATTCCTTTCTCTCGTAGTTTCCGCACGAGAGACTTTCTCATCCCTTTATGTTTATAGCTATCCTTCAATTCCATGAGCGATCAAAAATAGGAGATAAATTAATTATTGATCATTCCATGAGCCGTATATTTTAGCTAATCTTACATTAAATTCTAATACGACGTTATATCACATGTTTACAGGAATAATTGAAACTGTTGGAGTTATTCAATCCATTGAAAAGTCAGGAACAAATGTTGATTTTACAATCAAAAGCAACATCAGTCATGAACTCAAAATTGATCAAAGTGTTGCTCATAATGGAGTTTGCCTGACAGTCACAGCGTTAAAAGATGATTGGCACAAAGTGACAGCTGTTGAGGAAACGCTACTCAAAACTAATTTGGGAGAATTAGAAGTTGGTGACATCGTTAATTTAGAACGATGCATGGTCGCCAATGGGCGTTTTGATGGACACATTGTTCAAGGGCACGTGGATCAAATTGGAAAATGCACAAAAAAAGAGGAAAGAGATGGAAGTTGGTTATTCGATTTTGAATATGACAGCGATCTCGGTAATGTAACCGTTGAAAAAGGTTCCATCTGCATCAACGGCATTAGCTTAACTTGCTTCAATTCTCAGGATGGCAAGTTTTCGGTGACTATTATACCTTATACCATGGAACATACCAGTTTTAAAACACTTCAGCCAGGTGACGTCATCAACCTCGAATTTGATATTATTGGGAAATATGTTTCTAAACTTTTAAATAAAAAGTAAATTAACAGATCAAACAAATTAATCTTACTTAGACTATGGCGCTGAATTGCATGGTGGTGGATGATGATGAGCTAGCTAGGCTGATGATCCGAAAATATGTAGAGAAGACCGATTTCCTTGAAATGACACATGAAATGTCCAACGGAATTGAAGCTTCAAACATCCTTCTTCAAAAAGACAATCCTGACGTAGACATTATATTTCTTGATATTGAGATGCCTGAAATGTCGGGTATCGAATTGATGGAATCATTGACTGCGGACTATCAGGTGATCATGATTACATCTGCAGAAAAATACGCTGTAAGAGCTTTTGAAAAGAATGTCACTGATTATTTAGTGAAGCCATTTAGCTACGGGCGTTTTCTAAAAGCTGCGGTCAAGGCGAATGTAACACTTGAAAACCTTCGCAAAAAAGCGGAGAGTTTTCATGAACTATACGTCAAATCAGATTCAAGAATTTACAAAATCATCTTAGACAATATTTTGTTTATTGAGGCTATGGCAGATTATGTCATATTCAATACAATCAAAGGCAAACATATTGTTCACCACACGATGAAAGGAATTGAAAAGAAACTTCCAGCTAGTACTTTTGGAAGAGTTCATCGATCATACATTATCAATTATGATAAAATTGAGTACTTCGAAGATATGAATGTGGTGATCAACGAAAAGTATATTCCTGTTGGAGTTTCCTACCGTGAAAAGGTTTTCGAAAGATTGAATATGCTTTAAATTATATCTTTCATTTGACTAGTCCTAAATAATCGTTACAGATTTTAGGATAAAATATTAGATAGCATCGGGTTTTAGCTCGGTGCTATTTTTGTTTCTATAGTTTCTAATCTTGACCTTGTCTTGCTGATGCATAAATGCCGGGGTATTCATCCAACAGCTCCAATGAGGTCGATCATGGTTGTAGATATAAATACTCTGCTCAATGAGTTTGTCCATTAGTGCTACATCTGATGTGGTGATCCCTAAGATAAATTCATGTTTCAATATCCCATTCACCCTTTCGGCTATGGCATTTTGATATGGGTCATAGCTTTCGGTCATGCTGCACCTTATATTATGATTGTTAAACACCTGTTGATAGGCATCGCAACAATACTGCAATCCTCTGTCTGAGTGATGGATCAACTTTCGCTCAGGATATATACGATTGGCAATAGCCATATTAAGGGCTGATATTGCACCTGAAGCATCCAGACTTTTCGATACATCAAAGCCCATGATCCGCTTTGAATAAGCGTCTGTGACCAACGATAAATACATCGGATTTTTCCGTGTTCCAATGTAGGTGATATCCGATACCCATACTTGCTCAGGCCTTTGTATGGAAAGCCCATCAATAAGGTTTTTATGTTTTCTAAATCGATGATGAGAGTCAGTAGTGATATGATATTGTCTCTTAGGTACGATCTGAAGATGATTTGCTTTCATAATAGCAAATAGCCTGTCTCTTCCAACTCCCAGCGGCTGAAGTTCATCATAAAGTAAATGATACAACTTTCTGGTACCTATACGAGGCATTTTCATACGCACCTTTTCAACCATAACTACTACCTTGGTGGCTATTTCTTGCTTTTGTTTACTTCTTCTGATAGAGCGGTAATAGATTTGCCTATTCATCCCCAACAGTCTACAGATCTGGGTTACCCCTTCTTTTTGTTCAACCTTGAATCGATCAACTGTTGGGGTAAAGACTTTTTTCTGATGGGGAGTTTGAATTCTTCTTCGGCTATGTCGATCATCATATCAAAGAAAATGGCTTTCTTATCTGCGTTTTCAACCTGCTGTTCAAGCTCTTTTTTTTGCTTTTCCAACAGCCGTACTTTCTGCTCAAGTTCGTATAGTTTTTGGTCTTTAGATTTTGGCATCCGAAGTGTTGATTTATTGACCCAATCAAAGTTACCAAATTTTCGAAGCCAATTGGTAACTGTAGAGTGTGACTGAATACCATACTTGCGAGCGGCGGCTTTTATGCCTAACTCTCCGCTTTCAACTTCTGACACAACTGACAATTTAAAAGCGTAGCTGTAGTCCTTCTGTGTTCTTTTAACATACTTGTTCTCTGTGAGTTCGTTCATAACGTCGTTTTTTGTGTAACGCTATTTCAGGACGGGACAATTTTTTATAAAAAAAGAGCCCTGCTTGAATTATCAAGCAGGGCTCTTTTTTGGTTTATTATTTATCAGTGAGTAATCATCAGTTTCTTGAAGTCGAACTCCTTCTTCTCTCCTTTGATCGACATATAGTACAGTCCACTCGGGAATCTGTCTGTTTGAAGACTGAAGCCTTCTTTGCCAGAGTGAATTTCGCCTTGATCGAATACTCGTCCCGTCTGATCAAAAATGGCCCAATGCATATCCTCCTGAATCACCTGATCGAATATGATAAACACCTCATGATCGGTAGGGTTTGGATACATATTGAAATCTTTAGCTTCAATTAAATCAGCGACATCCGTAATGGTACCTCCAGCTTTTGAAGCAACTATTCCAGTTGTTTTTTGGACCTTCAAAGATTGATAGATTTCCTTCGTTTTACTATTCTGAATGAACACAATTGCTGACAAATTCGCATCATCAGCGATATTGGCCATACTCCATGATACATTCATCTCTGTATCCTCTCCAAATGGTAGAGACTCCCCTGCGTTCAACTCATTCGTCAACTTCACATATTTTCCAGATCCTGATGGCAATAGCTTTCTCATCACATGACCAAAACCGCTAATTCCACCAACAGCTTGATTTACAGTATCCTCTAGAATCACTACATATGCTCGAAGCTCAGTGCCTATGGCATAGTTCTGATTAGCCACGAATTCTACAGACCCTTTCACTTCGTGAGAGCCCGCTGTAGGGTCCGGAGTTACAATGATTTCAAACCCTGGGTCCTTGAGCGAATTCAAATTCAGATCATTTTCGCTCCAAGTTAAGTCTCCAGATTTAGCAGATGAACTATTCCCTCCCAATTGACCATCCAAAATCGACGTCACTTTATCAACATTGTAGTATATAGATCTAGCACTTGGCCCAGCTGGGTTTACCAAATTAAATGGATCATTAAATCCAAAATCAGAATGGTAAGCTAGAATTACCTCATCTCTACTAGTCACTGAAGCAGATGGTATAATACCATCAATTGCAGCCTTCAATGCCACCGTAGGATCATTCACCTCGGCTGCTCCATCATCATCTGAAGCACTTACAAATTGCTCTATCATTACATTCTTGCTTCTTTCCTGAATAGTGAAATCATCTAACGCAAATCCAAAATAACCATCTTTTGCCTGCTCCGTTCCTGCTATTGCGAACCTAAATCTCACATGGCCTCTGTCTGCCTCTGGTATTGCGTCTAGACGATGCCTCGCACTTACCCACTTTGGTTTAGAAACCTCACCAGACCAACCCATCGCTGTCAATGCATTGTAGGTTGAAGATTGTTGTCCTGGATCCGCCTGAACATTATCAAAGTTATACCATTCAAGTCCTGTAGAAACATCAGTATCTGTACTATATGAACCTAATGGAGCCCAAGTAGATCCTTGGTCAATAGAATATTGTAATACTACTCCATCTTGATTTACTGCAAAGTCATAAATCATATTGAATTGTACCATTGGTTTGTCCAATCCACTAATATCGAATGCAGGTGTATATAACCAAGAGTCTTCATTAGATAGATAGTGATTATTATCTAAAGTGGTAGACCAAGCACCAGTCAATGCCGAAGCTAGATCGCCCGGAGATTCTCCATCTGTCAATCCTAATCCTTCCAAATCAAGAGCACCATATTTCCAACTATGCTCTCTTACGGTAAGAGTACCTACTTCTTCAAATTCTACAATTGATAAAGCATCATCTTTCAACCTTTCTACGTACCAACCATCTACATCAGGATCGAAGGTACCCACATCAAAAGTTTCTTCAAACCTAGCATTTGGTAGTGATGCTACATCAATTAATGGTATGATGTTGACATTATGAAGTAGGGTATCATAACAAGTGTTAGTTGATTCTAATACCAAGGCCACATCATACTTACCAGGGTCAGTGAACGTATGATAAAATGGGTCATACACCGATACCCCATCTACTTCTAGTCCACTTTGGACAACAGGAGTAAGTGGTTCATAGGTACCCAAAGCTCCTCCTTCATATGAAACCGCATATTGCGATACCTGAGCAAGGTTGAGTAAAGTCTCTCGGTAAATGAACTCTGTCTGTTCTCCTGCAGTTACTCCATTCCACTTAAAGGAAATACTTGGATCAATCAATATATTCACTGGCTTCTGTGTATATAATACATCGACAACAGACTGACATCCTAATTCTGTAGTAGCAGTCAATATAGCAGCAAAAGTTCCTGTTTCCTCTCCTTGTAAATCGAACGTTTCGTCTACATTAATACCCAAATCCGTCGTAGATCCGTATGGGTCAGAGAGGTTAGGTAATCCGGCTGAATTAGCATAATAATATTTCCAGGTAAGCACTAAATTATTACCTGTGGCTACAGCGTCATTACTAAGAGCATATGGAGAAGTCGCAGGGAATCTCAATTCCGCATTAAAGTTAACATCTGGATCAATACACCCTCCATCAACCTCAAACTGCACCTCAGGTAATACATTTAGTGTAACCGTTTTGGTAATTGAATTAGAACAGCTTCCTGTTGTTGTAGTAAAGTCAAATCGGATACCGAAATCATGCTCTAACAATGTATTATCAGACACCTCTATGGCATCCCCTAGCTCAGATGGAAAAATAACTGTAGACCCACCAGTACCTATTTGTTCATCAATAGAACCTCCCGATGTATTGATACCTCCTGTGATGGTATATGTTCCTGATCCACCTTTACCTTGATTCTCAACACCATTGATAGTGAAACTACCCTCACTTTCACATATTTCAATGGCACCATCATCGGTTAGATTGTTGCCATAAATATCAACCAGCGTATTATTCTCAATATCAATATCAGGAATTCCATGAACGGTAATAGTTTTAGTTATCTCACTAGTACATGATATAGGTGCGTACGTCTCAACTGCGGTATAATCCTTAGTATAAGCATAAGTAATTTGATGATTAGTAGATGTACCAAATGGTCCTTGGCCTGCGGCCGTAGCTGCTGCGTTTGGATCAAATAAACCAAGATTAGAAGGTTCCGTTAAACCACCAGTATCAATTGTCCACAGATCATTTGGACCGGTGTAATCGACTCCTTCTCCTTTACCCTGCAAGGTAACTACCCCATTGTCATTACAGTATGCAGTGGTAAAATCACTTACCGTACCAAAATCAACGATATCTACCATAGGTAATTCATTTACAATTATATCCACAGGATATGAGTCACTTTCACAAAGTCCGTTGGTTACTTGAGTAACAAACACTCTCGTCGAGTCTGCGGTCAATATATTCACGTCAGAATTGTTTGCTATCTGCGTAAAAGTGAATGAGTTTGAAAATAAAGCCGGGGCTACAGTATTCGCAGATTGCAAAAATGGTGTTAACGATAAGCCATCTGGGTTAGTTGAATACCACTTGAATTGTGTCACATCATTGTCACTCACCTCAAACATATCAATATCCAATACTTCACCACTAATATCATCTTCCTTGCAATAAGCAAAAATGTCCTTGTTATTAGCATTAATGCCGCTGGTTGATGGTGACGCAGGTTTAGGATAAACTGTAACATCAACCGGCACTTCAATTGGGTTAGCACATCCAGCAAAGCCCAATCCATCGATATTGCTATTTTCCACTCTATACAAGTAGAAAGTCTTGGTCCATGTCGGAGCCATTATGCCAGCCAAATCGCCTTCCGTGTCTAAAAACGGAAGACTGAAAGTACTTTCGTGTATTTCAGTATCTACCAGAGGGTCTTCTCCTGAAACCTCATACCATCTTAATAGATCACCCGGATTTGCATTTGTAATTGAAACAATTGGCTCATCGTCTACATCACACACTGGAGGAACAGCACTAACCGTAGGAGCAAGCGGTGTTTCCAAAATATGTACAGTCACCTCTGTAGGTAAACTTTCACATCCTGTAAAAGCACCAATATCGGTGGTTTGAGTAAACCAGAAGCTATAATCCCCTGCAGCAGGTGAACCACCTAAATTGGTCACCGCCATACCATCAAAATCAGTTTCATCAGGTGTAAGTTCCGAAGCTAATATAGTCTTACCAGAAGCGTCATTTGTAGTTGGAATGCGATTCACCCCTAACAAAGCATCCGCTTCAGTCTGATACCAGTAGAAAGTAACAGCATTTCCAGGGTTCTCATCTTCTCCCTCTACTTCAAGTGTTGCCACCGGATCATTTTCACAATAGTAGAAATCAGTCAATGTTCCAGCCGCATCATCTTTGTTCTCTATAGGAGCCGCTGGAATATTATAGGTATTTACTTCAATCAAAATTCCATCGCCTTCACACCCTGCATTTACAGATCCATTGTCTAAAATATCCGTGGTCTGAGTTAGCAAGAAATAGTTCTGGTCGTCGTTTGGCTTTCCAACTAAGAAAAGCTCTTGTGCTGTTATTACCGAACCAGCCACACCAGCATCATCACCAGAAGCATTTGATAACAACGCATTTTTGCTTCTGCCAGCATCCGACGTATACCAATTGAATTTCTTGGTTGCATCATAGACCGTCATTTCAGCTAAAGAACTAAAATCTATACTTTGATCATATGTACTTGAAGCGCTGAAAACATCTGTGGCACTTAACTCATCATTACAGAAATACAAAACAACATCAGCCCCTGCTCCTTCAGCAGGTAATGCACCCGGCCCGTCTGGATCAAAATTAGGGAGATCTGCCATGTCATTATAGTTCTCATTGACGGTGGCGGCTAGCAATACAGGGGCACTCTCACAACCATCAAAACCAGTAGAACCATTTCTGTCAGTTTTACGGGTAATCCAGAAGTAGCTGGTACCAGGCATACTATTATCATATCCATTTATACCAGAACTTGTTAATTCACTATCATCAATGAATGTCCCTTCTTTGATTGCAGCTCCGTCTGCTCCACCAATTTCATCAACTCCATCTCCATCGTCTCCATACCAGGTATAAATAATTCCTGCCTGGTTCGCTGTGGTGATATTGGCAATAGCTGAGCCTTCACAAGTAAAGTACTCTGTAGTAAACCCGTCTGCCAAAACGATATCGCTTGGAGTTGTTTTGATCTCAATATCAATAGTTCGCATTCCTGTCTCACAACCATTGTGCATAAAGCTGCCAGAACCTGCGCCAGTGTCAAAATCAGTTTGTGTGAAACCAAAAGTATAAGTACCTGGTGTAAATGCAGTGGTACCATCATTTGAAATAGCGGCAAATACACCATCCATCTCAACAACATCTAAGAATTCATCCGTATTATTGATATAGGTCTCGGGAACACCATCACCAGTATTGTCATAATACCAGTTGAAATATCTATGAGTTGCCATTGCATTATCACCAGAGAAACTACTTACATCTGCCTGTAGCACTGTAAGTGGATCTCCAACACAATATTCCAGGAGTATAGACCCATCACTTTGTGCCTGTGGACTCGGACTAGCGTCTTGATTCGATGTATAAGTCACTAACTCAGGAGTTTCTTGCGTCTGATAAACTGTTGTCGTTATGGTCAATGGATCACTCACGCAACCTGCAAACGGTGAACTTTCAAAACCAATTCTTCTTACGTATCGTGTCGTGGTAACAAAATCATTTGCTCCTGGTGTTGCATTGATTCCAACATCAGCCAACTCAGCTGTAGACCCAATACCAGCCAAAGAAATCGGAGAACCAAACATATTGTCATCATCCCACTCAAACCTTTCGCTAGCTGCAATTGTACCCCCTTGCAAATCAAGATTAAAGTCAAAAGGAATGGCATCTTCACAGAATTCAAAAGTCTCTTGAGCTCCTGGATCAACACCTCCAACCAATGCAATTGTTGGAGTATTTGGTTTGGCAAAAAGATTAAACTGAGCTGTTGCCGTATTGGTACATCCCGGAGGATTTCCGTAGGCATCATCTCCAGCATCAGAAGTAACTCGTATTTCATACAGTCCTTCTCCTGCAGTCGTTGCTGAAATACCACCATAAATTCCAGTGTGATTCAATAATTCTTCGAAATCTATATGTGTTGCTGCAATTGATTCGAATGCCGTAGCTACAGGTGTCACCTGTCTGATCTCGTAGGTTGTAATTGTTAATGCTGGAGATCCTGCATCGTTCGTCACTGTTCCTGAAATAGTCACATCCATATTAGAAGAACAGAAATTGTCACTTAAGTTTGTTACACCAACGGTAGTTATATCAATGATTGGCTGAGGGTGTACAGTGAAGGTATATGAACCATCTATAAAATCCGTCATCCCATCATTTACCATACGATCAACCCGTATTAGCTTGGTGTCTCCAACATCAATAACATCTACTCCATTGTCTGCCAAACCGAAGGCCGTTACTGGATCAAAAGTCCATGCATCCGCAGTCAAATCGGCGAAATCACCCGTAATAACACCACCAGTTACAGAAGACCCGTCATCTGTACTACTAGAATGAATAAATCTCACGAAGGTATTTCCATCCAAATTGGTTCCATTTACAGTTAATGCTATTGGACTATCTGCTCCACATATATCTGCCTCTGGTGATCCTGCGAATGGTTCGGTTACATTAGTAGCCACAGATATGGTAATACTTGCAGTATCGGCACACATGGTGGTGTTGTCCCTTAGAACATAATCAATTACGTGAAGCCCCGCTCCTGCATCAGACGGTGTAAAGTCGGCTGTATGCTGCGATGAGCTGGCTGTGTTTATGTTGGCTAAACCAGGAATACCAACAAAGAAACCAGAATAACCTCCCAAGTTGGCATCACCATTGTTGTAAGTGGTTCGATCTCCCTGAATAGGCTGTGCCGTGGTCAACGTATTTGAGAAAGACAATCCATTCACCGACTGCACAAGTGTCTGTACACGTGGATTAATGGTGACATCAATCGATGCTGGAATTCCAGGATCACTCACGCAGCCTGTTGCATCCTCAGTCAACACCAAACTATAAGCGTGTACATCTGTATTGGCGTATGGGTTTCCAGCAGTATTCACTGGTGCATCAAACACTGGATTGGCTTCCGCGGACTGAGCTCCAAGGCCATCGCCGGTCCAGGCAAAAGTATATCCCACTAATTGGTCATTATCTGCATCCCCAATTTCTATCTCTTCATAACTACAAATATCAGTCAGGTCATCTCCTACTGCTGTAGCCGCATCTGGCAACTCATGAATCAAGACTGTTCTTTCCAATGCCGGACTTTCACAACCATTCGCGTTAACTTCAGTAACATATACATTATAAGTATCTGCTGTTCCATTTTCTCCTCCCAGGAACAACTGTGCAAAAGTAGGTGTAGTGGTATCGTCTACTACTGACCCTGAACCAAAGTCGGCAGTACCGGTAGTTCCCAGCTCTCTATACCATCTTGTGTTTGGAAGCGTAGTGTTTACAATCATATTAAACTCGTCTCCATTCATGGCGATACCATCAGGGTCATCTGGATCCAAGTCCTGGCAAAAAGCAGTATTGGTATAAGCAGCATTTGCTGTAGGTGATCCCACTGATTCTACTCCAATTGTAGTTACCGGAATACCGTGACTTACATCAAACCCGTATATCGTGGCGTCTCCTCCAGATCTAGTGATTGTTCCTGTACTTCCACCAGTTGTTCTTATTCTTAGACCAGTGATAGTCAACACATCAGTTGCAACTCCATTTCCATCGTTATCATAAGTGATAGTAATAGTTGAAGAAGTCACATTAATCCTATTGGATTGAGTTCCGTCAAGAGTTAAGTCACCAACAGTACTCAAAGTCACATCACCTTGCCCTGGCTCAAATTCAAAACCTGCGCTAATAGATAATTCTAAGGTATAAGTACCATTTGCATCCGCAAATGCATCGGTCACCAACTCTCCAATCATGATGTCTTGCTGCTGGTCAATATAATCACCAAATGTACAAGATGTCATTACTGGTACATCATAAGGCGCAGCAAATGCCATTGTGCTGTTGTCATCAATAGCGATTCCGTCATTGGTAGTAAACGTCCAAGTATTGATTAACGCATTCCCATTTGTCGGACCTGCAATATCCGTAAAGGCACCTGCATCTACTGTGACTGTGTAAGTAGTAGACGTTTCTAATGGGTTGGTAGGATTAATAGTTATAATATCCGTACCACTTCCACTTACTTGTGCAATGTCTACCGCCGATATCACAATATCAGGATTAATACCTCCACTAATGGTAATGAATTTACCTGATTGTGTAAAAACAGGCTCGTTAAATTTCAAAATCAAATTATCACTTATCGTGATTTCCGGTACACTCAAAGTGCCCGAGGTAGCGGTAGCTGATGGACTTGAAATAGCCGCAATATCTCCAACAGTTCCTGCAGATTCATTTTCCACATATAGAATGTCGTTGACCTCATCATTGAAAACAATATCGGCTGTCTCGCCTGAACCAGTAACCGTTTCTCCTACACCGAACCTTCCTTGCAACCCTGTGTATGGAATAGCTCTTACCACATTATCATTAGGAAGGAATGCAGCCACAGGATCGTCAGATTCCCCTGCTGTTCTGAAGTTCCAGGCACCATTATTTATAATGGCCACACTTTGATTGGTGGTGGCGTCCCGGAAGGCATCCGTATCCATGGTTACATAATAATTCGTACTTCCAGATAATTCAACCGCAAAGGTCACCTGAGAACCTCTTTGAGCAATTGAAAGATCCCCTGCCGCATTATTATCGATTATAGCCGAAGTAGCAGGAAGTGTAGCTATCTCATAGTCATTTGATGCTAAGAACAACCTCAAGTTTCCAGCTCCCGGAACCACCCTTTCCGCATAGTTTATGACAATTGATGAAGTACTAGCATTGATGCTAAACTGATCATCGCCTGGTGTAAAGGAATCAATGGCTGGTGCAGTTCCATCATTATTAGTAATAATATTCCAATCAGTTGAATTACCAAATGCAACATTTGCAAATGTTGGCCCAGAATCATTATCGAGAAATTCATCTCCTTCCAGCACAAAATAATACTCTGTACTTCCAGACAATTGTTGTCCAATAATGGATTCAATATCATACGTGAATGTCGTTTCTCCAGCAATCACAACAGGAGTCACTGCATTTGCCATAATGCTAAATGCCAACTTATCATCAGCCAAGTAGTAAGCATTGATAGGCTCAGCTTGAGCTGTTACCAATTCATCAAAAGTAAGAACGATTTGAGCAGTAGTCGCATCGATTGGTGCTATTGGAGTAACCGCATCATCTGCTGGTAAGTATGCCATTAACACTGGTGCTTTTCCATCGTCGCTTGTTTCGAATTTCCAACGGTTGGCCTCAGGTGTACTTGAATATCCTACAAATGCATTATCAACTGTTGTGGTAACATCCGTAATAGCCGTAGGGTCTACTGTAATGTAATAATCTGTTCCACCAGATGGCAGGTCAAACTCAAAACTCAATTGAGAAGTAGAGGTATAAACAAAATCATCAACCAACACATTTGCGGTACCCAACCCATCGCTGCGAATAATAATATATCCATCTACAGATGACCCTCCAGTAGACATATTAAAATTAGTAGGCGTGGCACTGTTATACAAAATAGGTGCTCCTAAAAGAGTAGTAAGTGTTGTACCATCCTCAGAATAGTATACTTCGAAGCCGGCATCTGTTCCACCCAATGCCGAGCTATAGTCAAAGCTTACATTAGTCAAGTTTTCAATATATGGAGATACCAAATAATCTCCACTTGCAGCCCCAATAGAGACTGCCGTGCCAGTGCTCGCAGCATTGTTGAATGTCCAAGTACCTGTAGCATAAACCGGGCCGCCAACATTAAAGTCTTCTGGTACCTGATTGACAGCATTTACATCCGAAGTCACATCCAAAGATGAAACAGCCATACCATCGGCATCCTTATAATACAGGTTTACATTTCCAGTACCCCATTGCACATCTTCGTTGAACTTCATTACAAAAGTTCTTCCTGTTTGTGTAGTTATTACATCGTCTACATCAGCCAATAATTCAGTTACAACTGGCTTCTCAACGTCAATCAATGTAGTAAACGTCCAATCAGACCCATTGCCTGTAGATCCAATATCTACTGTTGTAGGGTTACCAGAGTTGTCCTCAATAGACCCTGCCGGTATCAGAATGTAGTAATCTTTATTGTACTCAAGAGTCACATTATTTATTTCTACTTTGTTGCCCACATAAGCAACAGTAAAATCCTGAGTATCGATAAACTGATCCGTTCCATCTGTGATATTGTGAATCTGAAAAAATTGTCCAGACACGCCATTTACTGGCTCAGACATGGTAAAACTAATATCTGGGCTCAATGACATCGTAGTTGTACCATTTGAAGGTTCAAAATCAGCCAACCCTGGGTCTATCACCGGACTGGTAGCATCAAAGTTACCAGTAGTGAAGTTCCACCCATTGGCAGTTGGAATTCCAGCAAATGCGTTACCAGAATAATCCTCAAATGCATTGGCAGTAATTCGAATATTATATCCTGTTAAACCTGATAACTCATTAGTAGGGTAAATTCTTAGCTCATTACCCTCCAATGAAAGAGAACCTGGTGCATCCGTATTCAATATATCAGTGGTTACATCCCATTGTTCAAGTGCATCTCCTGAAGAAGAAAAATAGAGTGTAACCGTTCCTGATGTACTTGCAACCACCGGCTCGTCAAACTTAATAATAAATGGATCTGTTGTCGAAACACCCGTACCATTGTCCTCCGGAGATAAAGTGCTGATCTTAGGCGGAATCACCTCACTAGAAGTAGTAAAATTCCAAGTATATTTATTATCAATACCACCGAATGGATTACCAGCCAAATCTTCTATTGCGCCATCAGAAATACCTACATAAAAAGTAACACTACCTGGTAAATTTCCTAACGAAGAAATATCGATCGTCAGTTCGTTACTATTATAAGATAGTAAACCACTATTTGACCCATACTGTAGAACTGCTATATCCGGGTCTGTTTTGGCAAACAACCTTATAACTCCAGTTCCTGGCTTAATATCTTCGTCGAAGGTAACCGTTAAAGAACCCGTGGCTAATGCCACATCATCATCACCATCATAAGGATCGAATCCTCTATCTACGCCCAGTTCATCAATGATAATACCTACATCGGATAAAGGTTCGTCAATTTCTAACCTTATGTCTCCCGTATAAGGAGAACCAAATTCATAGTAGAATTCCAAAAATTCAGAATCGTTTGTTGCATTAACTACATCCAATGTAACAGGTCCCCCTGATTGATCAACAACATTCAAGACTGCCGTACCAACTCCATTCGTCTTATAAAGGAAAGAGAAACTATTGGCAGTGGTTAATGTTGGCAACTGGATATAAGAACCCGCCACATCAGGAATGCCCGAAGCATTGCCCGTTCCACCTACCGAGTTCCCAGGACCTGCAGGCACATCATTGAGACCAGTCCAGCCGGCCAAATCAGTTGACACGTTCGTCGCTAGTCCATCAAAATTCTCATATACCTGTGCTGCAATCTGTGGAGCCGTATTATCAGCCGTAACGATAGCTGTAAATACAATAGTTTCTGTGGCATCTGGCACACCATCTGCACCAGATTCTACAGTTGGAGCAGAATCGTCTGCGGCAATGAAACTACCATCTGGAATTGAGACAGTTATTACTTCTCCAGAAGTAAAATTGACACTAGGATTAATCGTGATCTCATTAGATCCCATTCCAGTGATTTCACCATCCACCCCAACATCATATGACTGATTATATGAAATGTCTCCTACTAAAGTAATCGTACCTCCGTTTGAATTTACAGGTTCATCAAAAGTTAAGATAATATTCGCACTTCTACTGACGTCTGTATTGTTTGGTGCATCCACCGATGAAAAAGCCATCGTAGGATTGGTAGCATCAGCAGTAGTGAAAGACCAAGAGCCCGCTCCAATAAGTCCTTCCCATGAATTACTTCCATAATCTTCGAAGGAACCTGCAGGTACAGTAACAAAGTATGTGGTGCCCTTTTCCAAGATTGTCGAAAGTGTGAATGTAACCACATTTCCAGCTATAGTCGTTCTTGAAAGGTTAGTCACACTGATTGTTTCCACTACATCCAGTGTGTTGAAATCCCTCATAATCAGGTTTCCTCCAACAGCTCTAACATTCTCAGAGAAAGTGATTTCCAACTCCGTTACTGCGACAGCTGCTCCTTCAGTATGTCCAGGACTCAAATCTACCGTAGGATCGTTTACAATAGGGTCTGTAGTATCTTGAATGGTAACAGTAGTAAAGTCCAATTGTGTGATATCAGGATCGTAAAAATCTATAATGTCATCACCATCTGAATCAACTCCAGCCGTTTGACTTATATCATAGCGATCCGGGATATCATCACCATCAGTATCCAATCCACCAACCAAATCATGATCAATCAAGTCCGGCACACCATCCTCGTCCGTATCATTAGGAATGTTATTCAATGATACCGTTCCTGAAACAAATACGTTATCAATTACTCCATTTGTAATTGTTAGTGTACCTGCTGTAAAATCAGATGGAATTCCGCTCAAAGCCTCACCAGCAGGGAAGGTCATTTCTACCGCGCCTGCAATATCTACATCTACATTTCCATTGGCATCCAAGGCCGTAACATCTAGGCTAAAACCAGGATCTCTTTCTATTGTAGCTCCGTTGTCAAGTGTACCACTATTTCGAGTCAAAGTGGTAGCTTTCACCTCAATCTGCATATCATTCAACACAGAAGAGGTAATTGCTCCTCCTCCATTGGCCGCAATAAATGCTGAATGGCTACCGCCACCACCTCGTGTAACGCTGGTCACTTCAATAATAACACGCTCATTATCATCAACCACTCCAGCAGTTTGATCAAAGGTAGCATACAAGTAGAACGGTTCGGATGCGCCATCTGTTGAAGTTTCTATTTTACGTCCTCCTACTGTCGAGAAAGTCGCACTATTTACATTTGCTGCAGCAATTTCCCATAATTCCTCTCCTGCAGAGGTATAAAGAGCTAGTCGGTCTAAATTTTCAAAATTGGTGATCGTAAATTCAATATCTGCCAATCGCATTTTTCCTCCATCACCACCATCATCTACAAGTAGGTAGGACCCTACTAACAATTCATCATCTCCTGTATTATCTAAGTCTGTGGCATCATATTGTACGTAATCAATATCATACGGTGCGGTAAACCCAGGATCCATATCGACATGTCCTTCAGCGTCTATTGCATTCCAACTTACTGTTTGTTGTGTGTAGCTCCCTGGAGATTCTGTAACCAAAAGCTCATAGGCACCAACAGCATCAACTTGTAAGCTTGCCCATGATACCACTCCATCAGAAAAAGCTTTAGTTAATGGATCAGCACCTCCATTACTTGTAATAAAATTACCCGAATTTACCGGCATCGTCAATGTCGCACTTGTAGCACCATCGTAGCCCAAATCAATATTATCAGAAGCATCTCTGGCCTCCACCGTCATAGCAAAATCCGTATCGATAGATACCAAAATATTATTGGTTACTGGATCAGGATCCGTCGCATCTCCACCTGCAAAGTCTGTAATAACCACTTTACTTGCCTGAACATCGATATCTATATTTCCACTATTGTTTGTAGCAGCCGCTATGGTACTACTTCCTGCAGCGAACGTAAAGTCGTTTTCATCTACTTCAAATTCAAGAGCTTCTTCATCTACTGAATACCCATTGGCAGACAAATCGGTTCTGTACCATACAAATAACTCATAGGTCTTATTACTGTTTTCTGTCACAGTACCCAAGGCTGACGGGATATCTGCGAAAGTTATGTCAGCAGCATTTATGGTAATAGTCGAACCGTTCAAAGTAGAAGATGTAATGGTATTCGTTCCATCAGTCAATCCAGCTCCAGCCAAAATAAGGTTGAGATCTTCTAATCCGGCTGGAACACCTGCTCCTTCTCTGAAAACAAGATCGGTGATCACCGTATTGAATGAGTCACCTCCTGCTCCATCATTTATTGATATATCAAAAATCTTTAACGCCGTACCTGTAGTCTCATCAATCTGAATTCCAGGTACTGATACTACCGTACTTTCTAAAAGTGGACCACTACCAAGAATTGTTAAGTTATCCGGCGCTACCACCGATATCGTCCCAGCTTGATCCACGGAATATGTTGCATCAGTTAAATTATCCGGTGCATCCGCAGCTGTTAAATCTAAAGCTTGAGTCTGGTCATAGGTAAGATCATTGAAATCTCTTGTTCCCGCTGATAGTAGCTGGTTCACCGTACCTCCAAGTGTGCCAGGGTGGGCTTCAGACAAAGTAACGTCAGCTGTGTTATTTGTATCGAGATTTCCATTCGCATCATGAGCCTGTACTGTCACACTAAAAGCAACATTAGTTGGAACATCCGCCCCAGGACCATTTGTAAACACCAGTCTATCTGCAGTCACATCCAACGTATTATTAGCTGTCTCACTTGCATCCGCTGCTCCAGTATTCATACCAGAACCACCTGCTCCTGCAGCTGTACTTGCCCCTAATATTGTCACATCAATATCAGTTGTGTTATCTACTACACCCGTGGTGTTTGCAAAGGTTACAACCACACTAAATATAGTGGTTTGGTTTCCTGCAGATCCTGTAATAATCTGTTGCGCGCCAGGTAAGGCTGCCAATCCAGAGAAGACCGCATCAGTACCTGCTATGGCTACTTCCGCCACTTCAATTGGTGTACCTGCCAAGTCTTTATATAAGGCTACTTTTTGTATCGTAGCCTCATTTGTAAATTGGACAGTGAGTCCATCCAATAAGGTAGCTAAGCCATCTCCATCGTCGCTCCCTCCACCATCTCGTAGTATAAACTGTGCTACTTCGACACCATCAGTTCCAGCGCCCTCTCGATCTATATTAGCAGCCATTTGACCGTTATAATCCAACCCTGTAGCTGGGGTAAAGCTACCATTGGCAATAATGTCTGAACTAGAAGCCGAACCAATACCTGTCACATTAAAATTATAGGTACCATCTGCTATACCATCAGTGGTGAATGATATAGATGTACTTCTTGTGCCGCTGACACTTGGGTCAAAAGTTATGACCACATCATCAGAAGTACCTACCGCTAGTGCTCCAGTAATGTCTGCATCTCTTGTGTAATCTCCTAACCCAATTGAAGCATCACTAGTGATATTTGCCTGAATAAATCCAACATTTTGAATAGTGTAAGTATAATCTGATGTAATTGCCCCAGCAGTGGTTACAGTTCCAAAGTCAGTATTATTAGCCGACGCTGGAGAGTCGGTTGCATTATCCGATATCAAATCTCCATCAGCATCGTAAATGCGAATACTTGGTGTGGTGGCCGGTGTATTAGGTCCGGTATAATCTGAAAGGACCCAATTCGAAGCAGTGCCAGTTTCAGCAAAACCGTTCAGTGTTCCATGGTAAGTTCCTTTGGCATCTATTAACTGCGGAGCTGCAATAGCAGAATTGTCTTGACCTAGCGATCCGACACTAAAATCATACCCTGCTAATAATGTTCCTTCAGCTCCAAAATTGGCCGCGGTAGTTGGCGTCAACGCCGTTGTTCTGATCTGAGTCGCTGTTCTTGCCACATTCCAGATTCTAACTTCATCAATGCGTCCATCAAATGGAGTCGCCCCCGCTGGCCCATAGTCTCCAATTGCTACTGGCTCATTAGCATAAGTTTCAGTTACTGAAGTCACATGCGCAACTTCTTCCCCATCGATATACAAGTACATTTCATCCGCTGGATTGTCAAAAGTTACAGCAACATGATGCCAAGTACTAGCTGTTATTGGAGCACTAATAAGTGCAATATTTCCTCCATGTCCTGCTGTGAGCAATGAACCTGTAGCGTTGATATAGAATGGTGCAGCACTTGCCCCCTGAGATGAAATAATATTTCCATTTCCTCCATCCCAATAAATCCATGCTTCTTTCGTATAGTCCCCAGAACCTGATGCAATATCAATAGTTCCGATATTGACATAATCATTATCACCGGCAAAATCCAAGGCTCTATCTACCCCATGTCCAATAGAGATAAATTGACCATTGTCCAGATCAACTCCTTCGAAAGTTACCAGTCCAGCGCCATAACTTGTGGCAGATACAATAGTTGCGTTGCTCCAGTCTGAACCTTCATCATCAATCAACAATACATAGTCACCAGCATTGCTAGTTCCTGGCCAGCCATTGGAAGCAGATACATCGATTCGTAGATCTATATCCGTGACATCCCCGTTGGGTTCGTTTACCAAATAGGTTCTGGCCATACGCTCTGTGATACCAATTGGCATCATGCTGCTCGTTCTATTGGCATAAGTCATGTCAGACCCATTGTGCCCCAAAGCCACCACATTCATATTGCCTACACCGCCTCCATTAGAAGCATTGTCAGCTGCAATTTCTGTATGACCGATTATAAACTGAGGACCTTCTACCGTATTGTACGTTTGCTTAACGTTTAGTCCGGTGTCGTCATCCTGCACCAAAGTAATCACACCGTTGTCATAGGTACCCTCAATCGGCCATGCATCTGACCCATCGGATAGCAGGAGTGCTGCATTATATGGCAAACCATATTTCATAGATAGGTATGATTCTACTTGCTGGCGTTCTCCAGCAGAAAGCACGCGATCATACATGACCACCTCCGTCACAAAACCAATCAGATCAGGCGTGTTGTTTCTTGCACCAATGAGTGTGGTACCCTCATCCGTGTAAGCGCCGGTACCGATATTCGTTCCTTGGGATACACCACTAACAAATAGACCAGAAGTCGTACCTCCATCATATTGACCGGTCAGGATAATTGGTATATCCGTATGATCCGTCGCAGATACAATCTGATCAGATGTAGCATGAATAAGTGCCGGATATCCTGTGGTTGCCTTAATCATCAATTCATGATCACTCGGCGTGTTTGAGCTAATGACACTACCGGCCGTGCTGGTATTGTAAGCTGTCACAACAGCAATTTTTGTATAAGCTCCACCTCCTATCAGACCGGTATTGTCTGAAGCTGTGTACTGTGTCGTACCATTGAAAGCATAACCTCTCTGGTAGCCTATCGCTGTTGTCGAAAGAGAAGGATTGTTGGCTCCCCCTGTAAAGTTCTGTGCATTACCACTAAAATCTGGCCATGTTGAAGCAGCAGCCTCATCATTTCTTAACCAAGTAACAATTCCATCAGCTACACCCGCTGGGCCTTGCACCCCTATTCCATTCACAGCAATGCTAATGGTAGGCTCATCAGGGTCGTCGCTTGTGATGTTAATGTTGTCAGCTTTTGCTCCTGTTGTAGATGGCGCAAAATCAATGGTGAACGTCGTACTTTGACCAGCGGTCAAGCTTGTTAAGCCATTTTGTGCGGAAATCGAAAAATCAGACCCGATGGACAAAGATATGGCACTAGCACCTAAGGTTAGCGTTCCATTTCCATGATTGGTAATGGTATAAGTTCTTGATAATGGTGTAGGGTCTGTAATACCTTGATTTCCAAACTCATGTGTACTACCATGATACAGATCAACCAGTAAGTCGTCCTGCACAAAAATGTCAGCAGCAATCGCTCCTGAGTACACCCAGTTCGAGCTATTTCTAAAATTGTAAGACAAAGGTGTAGCTCCCATATCAAATCCAGAAGCCGTTGCATCAAAATTTCCAGTTTTATCATCTACATCATTCCTAGTCCCTATAGCCGAGTTGTTGCCCAAAGCGGCCACTGTGGTATTATCGAATGTGTAATAAGCTACCAATCCAGACTCGGTTCCAAGCAAGGCGGTATTCATGCTTGCATTGATCTCACCTACAGTTCGTTGAGTACTCCAAATTCGAACCTCATCCATTTGTCCATCCAAATTATTATAGAAAGATCTGCCTATACGGGCATCAGATAAGGACGAAACATAGCCATCAGCAAGTGTTCCATTAAACGCTTCAACACCATTAAAGTAACCTATAACTTGATCCGGATTTGCTCCATCTTGGTTCCAGACAAAGGCTATATGATGCCATTCTTGAACAGGGACTGGGGCACCCTCAGATACATGATCATAAAAGTATCCACCTAAACCAAATCCACCACCATTGTTGTACGCATATACTGATCCATTAGGGTCTATTTCGAATCTTACAGCATTACCCGCCAGACCAAAATCGAATTCAAAAATCCCTTGACTAACCCCAACATTTTCAATCTTCACCCACAATTCAATCGTACCTTCCGAGAGATTTCCAATATTTCCAATTGTAACCTCATCATCTACTCCATCAAAATCAAGGGCATAATCATTGACTAAATCCGCAGAGACCGCAAAATCATAAGGAGTTTCAGCTGCAGCGGTATGTGTTGCTGTTATAGTTGCACTTTGTGTGCCAACAGCCGAAGGAAGTGCACCTGGGTATTGGTAGGTAACGTCAAAAGTGACGCTGTTACCCACTGTCGCAGCGGTAGTTCCACTAATGGTAAAATCGCCATTATTTGAACCCACTCCTGTCAAATTAAATGGAGTCACTCCTTCATTTTCAACTGTGAAAGTTTGAGTAATTGGTCGAGTAGCACTCACTGTTCCGAAGGCAGTACCATCGGTATCCAATGGTGTTGCATCGCCATCCACAATGTCTGTATTCTCAAACGCGAAAATATTTACATCTGGCTGTGCAGCTATGATGAAATCATCTGCTGGATCAATCCAGTTGGAAAGGTTTACGTTGGAAGTTCCGAAGTCGAAGCCAGTGACACCGTCATCTCCTAATCCAGAGTTTTCCGGATCTAAGTTTCCATCATGGCCGTTACCCGTAATATCAGTAAGAATTTCAAAGTCGGGTGTATTGATTGCCCCTGCTTGACCTTCGTTAAAATCATACGAAGCGACTAGTCCTGCATCGTTGTGTAGTGTGACTCCTGCATTGTTTTGAATCTGCGATTGGCTTCTGGCATAGTTCCATATACGAACCTCATCAAATTGGCCCTCTGCAAATTCTGTCAATCCACCAGAATAATAAGCTCCAATCTTCAGAGTTTCACTGGTTCCAACATAATCCAAAGGTCCCGCAGATGGTAATGCGCTTACTTCTAGACCCTCTATGTATAAACGCATGTTAGTACCGTCGTAAGTTGCAGCTATATGATACCATTCGCCAACATCCAAACTGACCTCAAACTCATTTAAACTTAGTGCATCTGATCCTATGAACTGAATATGGTATAATTTGAAAGTTCCAGCATCATTAAAATAGGTCAAGCCATATCCATTTGTAGCTTGGTCACCTTTAGAAAGGAGCGTATGACCCGAATTGTTAGATGGCTGAGAAGAAGGCTTATACCATACTTCCAAAGTATAATTAGTAGGTTCCAAATCAACATGATCCTGTACCAACACATAATCATCCGTACCATCAAAGTCCAACGCCTGTTCTACTACATCAACAGTCACTTCAACTTTAAAGCTTTGTTCGGCTACATCAGGGTCATTATTAACAATAATTATATCTGCAGCATTTGCCATACCCAGCCCACTTGGGGACATCACCACATCAAAAGTCATCGAATTACCAGATGTGAGCTCATTGGGCAAAGTTTCAGATACATTGGTAACCACCCAATCTCCAGAATTTGAAGTGATAGTTGATATAGAAAGATCGGCCAAACCATCATTTCTAATTGTAAAAGTTCTCGTCTCACCTACCAAACCAACATACCCATAATCTGTATCATTCGCCAATGATGGAAGTGCATCGTCGACTATGTCTACGGCTCCAGCAGACTCTACTGTAATTTCGGGAACAGCAGAAGCATTTACTGTAGACGTAATATAATTCGAGGTGGCACCATTTTTCGCAAATGTTGTCAACGTACCATCAAAAGTATTGGTCGTGATGTCAGTCAAAGTTGGTTCCGCTAACCCTGTATTATTACCACCAGCTGTCCCCACATTGAAATCATAAGAAGCTAACAAACCAGTTTCGTTGTCAACCCCGAAATTGGTCATATTAGAAGAAATTTGCGTCTGATCTCGCTGCACATTCCAAATACGCAATTCATCCATCGATCCATTCCAAAAACGTCCGGGAGTTGGTCCAGATAACCCGTCTAGCGCTGTGCCTATTACCAAATCATTTAAGTTGGCCGGCCATGACACCACATTTGAAACATTAAAAGATTCAACACCATTCACATAACCTACCAAATTGGATGTTCCAGTATCCCAAGTAATAGCAATATGATACCAAGTGCTGGTAGACATCGCGCTGCTAAACAATTGTTCTATCTGCGCAGCATCATCGTCAGCTACTATTTGCAAACCTGGCAATCCTGTTTCAACTTCTAGTCTTAGTCCGTTACCAGAAATATCAGTATCGAATATTCCTTTGTTTGTTGTTAAATCGGATGCATTGACCCACAATTCAATAGTACCCTGAGCTGGGAAGGTTCCTAAACTTCCGATGCTTACATAATCATCAGTACCACCGAAATTAAGTGCGTTGTTGTCTACGCCCTCTCCTGTAATCTCGAATGTATAGGTTGTATTATAATCGTTGGTAATATTTACTGTTTCATTGTAAGTAGCCACCGCTGTAGGTGCAAACACTACAGAGAAGGTGGTTGATTCCGTTGGCAAAAATGACGTGACGGCTGCATTAATCACTGAATAATTAGTTCCAGTAGTCAAAGTAGGTTGACTAATGTTCAATGATCCTACTCCATCATTTCTAACCTCAAATACTTTAGTTTTTGTATCACTTGGCTGACCAACGTTTCCAAAGTTTCTTCCATCTGTGGCACTCCCAGGACTACTAGCCCCTGAAGGAATATCTTCATCAATGATTACTTCGGTAATCTTCATCACCGGTTGTGGATTATCAATATACGCGGAGGCTACCCAACCATTGGACAACTCGGTATCATTCGCCTTACCAAATAAAGTCGCGTCATTCGCATTGTCCTGACCGGCTCCACTTGCAGCATCGGTAATCGTGCTATTTACACCCGCATGATCCAGATCATAATAAGCAATCAGATTAGTTTCTGATAATGGACTAGAGATCCTTTGAGTAGCTCTTGTTCGAATGTTAGCATCCGCTTGTTTGTCATTCCAGATTCTTACTTCGTCGATTTGGCCCGTGAAGAAGTCAGTCACACCTGACATTCGATTACGTGCTCCAATGGTGAATTCACCAGAAGGAGGCGTACCAGTAAATGTGGTAGTCATTGTTTCTGATTCTCCATTAACAAAGAATATCACATCATTATTTTCTTTGACTACGGCTACATGAGTCCATGTAGCAGCAGGTACTGATAATGTAGAGGATACACTTTCATAAGTTCCATCACTTTCTCCATAGGTCAAAGTTCCATCGGCTTCAATTATCAATTCTGTTCCATTATTCACTCCAGTATTTCCTCGCCAGTATAACCATTCTTGAGCAGCCACATCCTGACGAACCCACATCTCTATCGTCGAAGTGGAAAGATCAATTCCTCCTTCAGAGGCTGTGAAATAATCGTCTGTGCCATCAAAAGCAAGCGCACTACCTTCGGCATTATATGTAACAATCACATCTGTGGTGGTATATGAAATAGTCCAGTTGGCAGGTAGAGTGGTAGTAGAAAATGCCCCTGAAATATTTGTAGCAGTAAGTATGCTTACAGAATGACCGTCTGAAGGTGTGTATCCACCAAAATAAGATAGATTCAAAGTTCCACTTAGAGTAGCCGTACCAGTTACTTGAACTTGATCGTAGTCCGTACATGGAGTAGTAACTCCTGCTATTTCAATATTTAACGTTCCACCACCATCATTGTATCCAGCACCAAAAACCATACATGCTGGGGAGAAGCCCGGAGACAGGGTACCCGATGCGCCATTGGTAAAACTTGTGGTTGTTTCAAATGAACCACCCAACAAACCATTGTTAATAAAGTTTATCCCTGTCGCATCATTAAGAATAGTTCCATTGGCAAAGTAGACGCTTCCGTTGTTCGTAAAAGTGGCATTATTTGTCAATTGTAGTTGCCCCGTGAGATCCAGATTCAGAACAATACCGCCTTGTACAATCACATTGTTTCCATCAAATACCAAATTTCCAGTTTGAGTTAAGTTAGCATTGTTCGTAATGTCAATATCAGCAGTAATTCCTGCCGGGTTGGGCACATCCCCACACCAGTTATCTGGATCGTTCCAATTATTGTCACCCAAACTATTTGTGAATACACCAGCAGGCAAACAAGTAGGCAGATTAGCATCCACCCAGTTGGAAGTTGCACCTGTCAACAAGAAGCCAGAAGCGTTTCCATCCATTTCAGGGTCCAAATCTCCATCATGGTTGTTGCCAGTGACATCTTCCAGGTAATCTTCTGTATTGCCCGAAAAGTTATCGCCACCTGGATTTCCTGAATTAAAATCATAAGCTGCCACTAAGCCTGTTCCGCTGCTTAGGCTAGTAAGCATATTGGCTTGAATGTCTCCAATAGATCTCTCCAGATTCCAAACACGTAGCTCATCGAGTTGACCAATAAAACCAGTCGTACCTCCTCGGCTTCCCATATGGATATTGGCTGAACTATATGACGGTGTAGTCACTCCAATGCTTGGATCGGTATCATCTACCCCATCTACATAAATGGTACCATCTCCCGAACTTCTGTAAACAATGGCTATATGGTGCCAAGCCCCATCATTATAAGTACCCTGAGTTTGGAGAATTCCTCCAATATTAATTCCAATCTTATCACCGCTAAACTGCTGCACAGAATACTGATTATTGCCAGTTCCCTTTTCAAATATTATTCTATTTCCAGTTTGAGTTGTTTTATACATAAACTCTATGGTAAATGGACCTGATAGCTCAAAATCCGTATGATCCTGTATTTCGACATAGTCGTCACCATCGAAGTCTAATGCATTGTCAATAATAATTCCTGTAAACTGGTAATCACCATTGCTATCGCGTTCTCCATCGCTAACTTCATATTGAAAACTAGCTGTCTCACTTGCTACTCCTTGTATCTGTATTTTCAGCTTTTCCTGAGTCAAATCAGCTCGAGAGATTCTCTCACCGCCTGAAAGAGACTCTACGCCACCGTCATACGTACCATTCAGGTTGTCATCAAAATATAGAAATGCAGGAGATGCCATAGACACTCCAGACACATCCTCAAGTACCAATTCTTGTAACACATCGGCCCCATCGACATCAGTAAATGGGAAAAATTTAGGATCAAAGGCTTTAGTGACTCCTGTACCTGTATAACCTATAAAACTCGCACTAGTTGGATCGGCTGTATTGCCTCCAGTAGCAGTTAAATCTGCAGTAGTATAAGGCGTTGAATTCCTAGATTGCCAGTTGTTATAATCATTCATGGCAAGGGCAACATTGTTGATAGACCCAAATGTGGATCCGCTATAAAAGGCATTGCCTTGAGCAGTTGTCATTTCAAATAATGAGACCGCATCATATCCATTCGTTAGGCCTGTTGGTAGCTCTGATTCATTGGTATTGGTCGCATCAAGCGTCCAACCAGTAGTAGGATCTAAACCATCATCATCTGCATGTATTCCTGCTAAAAATGTTGTAACGGTCACTGCATTGGAACCATCAACCGTCCCTTGAAAAGCCAATATCTGATCCCCTCCTCCTGCGAGGTTAAATCCTGCGTCGATAGATGAACTCACCATTCCTGTAGTTCCACCCGATTGCTTCTGAGCAGTCATGCTTGAAGGATTGATCACTACTATCTCTCCAGCAGATATCGCTTCGGTGAAAGTAAACGTGATTGTCCCCTCGCTATCTCCTCTGATATTTCCTCCAGTATTATCCCATCCATGATCCATGAAATGGATTTCTGTCCCTGGGTCAACATCTGTATTGAGTAAAAAGCCAAATTCATCATCTCCTGAACTATTATAAAGCGCAAAAGCAATATCTCCAGTTACGAGAGTCGTAGGGGTAGAAATATATCCGCCACCCTGCACCTGAAATTGGTAAGTACCGTTTGCATCATTGTTTATTGTAATGATTGCCGAATTGGGTACTGCAGCTGTCGGCGTGTACTCTAGGTTAAACGTATGGGTTCCGCCTGGAGGTATGGTTGTTATTGTTCCGTTGGTTAAACTTATCTCAGCGTCTCCACTGATTTGAATATCCCCAGTGATGGTTAGATTCTCTCCGCCATGATTAGAAATTACAAAGGGCACAAGTCCACTACTGCTAGATACTTCATAATCACCTATGTCATAAATTCCTTCATCAGCTACTAGATCAATACTTATCCCAGGAGAAAACACTTGAGGATTGGGTGAAGCTACAAAGTTTGATATAGCTCCTGAGGCTACAGGAAATCCAGCACCGAACGTGCCATTATAAGTACCTTTTTCATCATTCAAGGTCGTAATACCCGTATTATCACCTTCTGCGGTTCCTTGGTCGAATTTATAATACGCCAGTAGTCCAGCTTCGGAGCCAGGAGAAACCACTCCCAATGTAGCGTCATTCTGAATTTCGCTTTGACTTCGAGCTTCGCTCCAAATCATAACCTCATCCATCTGACCGTTAAAATGTTCTGATACGCTGCTACCTGCATTAGAAGTCACACCACTCAGGATATTATTTCCTAGCGCACTATTTCTAACATTGAGATTTCCAGCCAAGGTACCCGTAGCTTGCAGCACACCATTCACATAAAGGAGTACGTTATTCGAACTCAAGGTTCCATCATATACGGCAGCAATGTGATTCCACTGTCCAACAAAAATTGAGGGATCAAATTCAGAAAAGGTTATCGTTGTACTAGTTCCTGCAGTGTTTTTCAAATAAAATCTTAGCGCACTTGCATTGCTTTGGAAGGCAATGAAATAATCATAATCTCCACTTGTAACATTCTGTCTTATTAAATCAGAATGCGTTGTGCTGGTAATGTCTGTGGCGTTAACCCACATCTCAATCGTCATCTGCTGCGTGCCACCAAAGTCAGGAATGAGCACATGGTCTGAGGTTCCATTGAAATTAAGAGCATTGTTTTGAGCAGACGTTAAACTAGGAGCAGTAAATGAAAATCCGTCGGAACCATTATCAGCACCATTGTGATCACCTCCCGCTAAATCATTTAAATTACCATTCATTGGAAGGTATACTTCCAACCCCTCCTCTGTTCCAAATAGCTCACTATCCTTCTTATTTACAATTTGAGACTGTGATCTTGCTACATTCCAAATTCTAAAGTCATCGTATAAGGCATTCGCATCCGTGCCGTTGTCTCCTCTATTTCCTAATTGTACAGATCCAACATTGCTTAAACTCGCAGGAGTAACATTAACAGTCAACCTTGATACACCGTCAATATACAAAGTAGCCACCGTACCATCGTAAGACAATGCTACGTGATACCAGGTATTTGCCACTACATTTATTGAAGAGTTTCCATTGGCTGCAACGCCTCCATTTCCCATGAGCACAGAAATAGGTCCTGTTCCACCTGTAGTAAGTGCGTATAAATCTAAAGGTGCAGGCTGATTCGAGCTGGTCTGGGCAAATATCCCATGACCTTGATCCGAACTGAGATCATTATAATAAACCCAAGTTTCAATTGTAAATGCAGCAGTAGGTATATTATAACTTATATCAATACTGTTATTGGCACTGCTTAAATCTACAGATTGATTCTGAGCCGCCAGTTTACCCGACCCGAAGACAAAAACAATAAGACATAAGAAGAGCGTACGCAGTCCACGTGAAGGTAAATTCTTAAACATAGCTTGTGGTGTTAACATTACAAAAGTCCAATTTCCAATCAGTAAATTACGGGTGTAATTAATACTACAACGGTTTGAACTATTCAAATAACACTTTTCTTTAATTGCACTTTCCCAATTTGCAATAGCATTAATGAAATAATTCCGACCCATTATACCCTAATTCAATTTTTAATATAAATAATTACCTAGTCCCACTCAAATAATAAAACAGATTATTAGAATAGTTATATTTTAGTTCTTGAGAAATTCTCCGTTGCGGTTCGTTTTCATCAGAGACATCATCGTAGCGCTACCTCCAAAATGTACGGTGGCGGCTATCACTAATGTACCATCGGCTCGACGAATAATTGCATTTCCAGCATCATTTTGAACGCTTCCATATTCCTGCACTTCCTCTTCGTATACCTCACCAATTCCATTGGTTGGTAACAGGAGAATTTCATCCTCTCGAGGATCCGCTGCCGCGTCACTAAATGACTTTACACTACCCACAACAAAAAAGCCACCGCTTGATGTTTGAGCTACATCAGCACCTACCGTATTCCAATTTTCTGATGTAGATCTTGGGTAGGTAAGTTGTTTAATGTCAGCCGTCCCTAGGCTCCTTGTGGTTTTGATTAAAAACGCGTATTGGCTACTTCCCGCCCCAGTAGTACCTACTATGGCAATACCAGGATTAGTATAAATCATGTTTACAGCCTCATCATCATTATTAGTCCCATATTCAACTTTATTGTCTTCATTACCACTAGTGATATCAAATTCCTCTACCATTACGTCAACCAAGCCTAAACCTATGCCCCCTGTTGAGGTAATCGAAGCCATATAGAAATATCTACCATCAGCCTCTAATAAAGTTTTTCCATAATCATCTTCAGAAAAGCCCTTTATTCTTTCCCAATCGGTGGTCGCCAAATCTTTTGTGATTTTCATCAATAAAATACTATTATCCAGCGCCGATGGATCATTTGAGCCTGACACCACAGAACCCAATACAATCAAATCATCTCCAGAAAGCAACACATCTGCACCACTTGTTTCCTTGAATTCAGGCACATAGCTCGGATTGGATGAAGCTCTTTCGTCAAAATATCTATATACAAGCGAGTTTTCTATTGTAAAACCTGTGGAACTAAGACTCAAATCAACAAGAAAAAGGTGATCCACTGGAATCTGATCCAAATCATCATCTTCTCTATCGTATGTAGAGGTTCCTATAATATAAAGTCTATTGTTTATATCATCATAATACATTTTGGAAGGAATATCCACAGTATTAGTAGTGTCATCATTGTTGATAACCCCTTCCCACAATCTATTGCCGGCAGTATCGGTTCTCACTAAATAATAATCAGAATTATCTACATCTGAACGCGAGCCTAATATCAAAAAACCATCACCCAAGTCCAGCAGGTCTATTGCCTTTTCCTCAGACTCTGAGCCGTAGTATTTAATGAAAATCTCTGACTGATCTAGACTATTAGGGTCTTCGCTCATACAGCCAAAGAGCCATATAATGCATAAAAAACAAAGAAGAGGTAAATGGAATCTTCTATTCATCAGTTTTGTTTTTCTTCTTACTAAATTTCTTTTCTAACTTTTTATTAGAGTACTTCTTAGGTTTATAAATAGACATAATATAACCAAATGAAGCGCTCAAATTATTGACTATCTTATCATCATCAACATGAGCCATGTCAAATAGAAGCCTTTCATTGTTATATCTATATTTAGTTCTAACCGTATTTGCTCCTGCCATATTGTACCTTATTTCAAATAGCAGAAAATTCGTTTTGGCCTTAAGTTTAACACCAGCACCCGCAAAGTATGCCCAATTCCATTCTTTACGCATTTGATTATCCAACAAGGAAAGACTAGTCAGTTGTCTGGTAGCTGTACCTGCTCTACTACCTGAAATAGAACTATCAAAAAGGTAATCTATAGAAAGACCAAGTGTAACATATGGAATAAGATTGCCTATTGGATAGCCATATCTTACCATAACCGGCACCTTGAATTGACTTTGCGTTTCTGTGAGTGACACCACAAAATTTGTAGACTCAGGATAAAGATCAGTCAATGAGGTTATGCTGTTGTACCCAACATCGTACTTTGTTTGAGACCAACCTAACCCTCCCAAAACTTCTAGATTATCAATTATTGTATATTCAAATGTAAGTTCTGCTTGAAATCCAAGTCCGGCCTTAAACTCTTTGGTGACTTCATCAAGATTTGAATAAGAGCCAAACTCCCCAATCGAACGAATGAAGGTCTGATTCACACCAACCTTTGCCCCTATTCTAAAAATCGGTTCCGAACGATATTTATCAAACAAATACTTTAATTCAATGGGGTCATCCGGACTAAGCGGATGTTCAGGATCAGCAGTCAATAAATTAATAACTGCATCCTCTGCCTCCGGACCATTATCATTGAAAAGGTGAACCAAAGCCAATAGTCTGTACGCTCTAATTTTTTCTTCTTTCGAAAAACCTCCTTTGTTAAAGCATTTAACTTTTTTTCCGTTTAGTAGTTCAGGTATTCCACTCAGACTACCTGCATCAAACATATCCTCCGCCTGATTTAGCTTCTGAGTACAATTCAGTTCGCGCTGTTGAGCCAGAAGCCCTTGATTACTCCAAAAAAGTAAAATTCCAAAAAAGAAAACTGCCGATGTTAATCTCATCTTGATCATTGATTATCCTCTCGTTTAGGTTTGCCTTCACAGGTTTCTTCATAGTCAATGCCTGCTCCTACATAAGCCCTCCATGAATTATCGCTTAGATTGTGAGCAACTTTCGGATCGCCGCAAATCTTCTCTGCCATTTCATCAGGACGCGTTGGCCAATATCTAATGATACCATCACCAGCACCGGTCATCAAAGTTTTTCCATCAGGAGAGAATGCAGCAGACCACACCCATTTCTTGCTTCCTCTACCTGTCCCATGATCATCCAAGATCAAAGGTAGATCATTAAGGTACTCCATCACCCATACTCGTGCTGTACCATCAAAACTAGTTGAAGCCAACAACGAATTATCTTCACTAAATTCTAGATCAGTAATTTTAGCTGAATGTCCAGTTAACCTTCTAATTTGCTTTCCTTCTTTCATATCCCAAAGAATCACATCACCTTCCTCATCTCCAATGGCTATGATATCTCCTTTCTTATTGAAGGAAATAGCATGTACTGGAGCTCCATCCTTGATATAAAGTGATTTTTCTTCGTTTTCATTTTCAAGATCCCAGAGATAAACGCTTCCAGACTCACTACCACCAGCTAGGTATCTGCCATCAGGGCTCAAAGCCAATGCTTTAACTCTTGAAGCGACTCTCGCTATTTCAGTATTGGTCTTGAAGTTATTCATCCGAATAACTTTGTCACCAGAAGAAGAGATAAATCCTTTTTCATTTGCTAAAAACACCAAATCAAATACTGTCCCTGAATGACCTGATAAGGCTTTTGGCTCCCCTCCTTTATTTTTCAAATCGTAGAGTAAAATCTGATCATCCTCGCTACCTACGGCCAGCCAGCGTTCATTTGGATCCAAATCTACTACTCGATTAACTGCATTATTATCTATAAGAACCTTGCTCGTCTTTTTGTCATTGGTCATATCCCAAAACAAGAGCTTCCCATCACTTCCTGCTGAGAACAAATGATCTCCATCATTAGCAAACCTTACGGAACGTACAGCATTACCAGCCACATGCCCTTTATAATGGTTGAATATGTCTGTGGAATCAGTAAACAATAGCTCCTTATAAGCATAATATACACCAGAGTAAATATCAGCATTATAATCCTTCACCCCATGTTCCTTATCAAATTTCCAAGCTTGTCTTGCAATCAATGCTTTTTGCTCCACATCATCATCAATACCTTTGGATTTAATCGCCATAGAGTTGGCAATTGCCTGATAACGAAGCGCTTGCGCCTGTAGCCTAGCTAGCTCAGCACGATTGGCGTTATCCTCAGCAAGTTTAGTTTGCTTTTTAGCCTCTTCGGCATTTGCCTCAGCTAATTTTTGTTGTTCGACTGCTCTGGCCTGAGCTTGAACTGCTAGCTTTCTTTGCTCTTCTGCTTTTTGCTTTTCAAGTTCCGCTTGCTGTCGAGCAATATCTGCTTTTTCTTTTTCTTCCTCAGCTCTTCTTTGCTCAATAAGCGCTCTAGCTGCTGCCTCTGTAGCTTTCTTTTCCTGTTCTAGAGCTTTCGCCTCGTTTTCCTCAGCCTTCTTCAAGTTTAATTCTGCCAACAAAGTCTGCTTAGTTGCTTCCTCCGCCTTGATGTTTGCAAACACTACAAAGAAAATACACACCAACATAGCAAAACCTAGCACCATGGCAACAATCCTTGATCGCTGTAGCGCTCTTTTTTGTAAGAGCTCCTTATTTCGCTGTTCAGTTTCGTACGCCTTTTTACTGGTTTCCAAGAAAACCATTGTTCGCTCAAAGGCTGGATCATAACGCTGTCCCCAAACTAAGGTCGGCTTGTTTTCTTCTTGCCAGTTGAGTGCCAATTGTAGATCAGGCATCTTCCACAGACCAGCTCTACCTAACTGAAAACGCTCAGCAGATTCCGCCAATTTCAAATACATCTCAGCAGATCTTGATTCCTCATCCAACCAAGATTTTAATCTCGTCCAGATCCTCATCAATGATTCATGAGAAATATCAATTACAGTATCCGAATCCAATCTAATCCCATGTGGGGGCATTAATAGCGTCCTACCAGGTTCACGGAACTTATCTACTACACGAGTTACTTCTTCTTCATTCACACCAGAAATGGCGGCAATAGTAGACAGTTTCGTCGGACGTCTAATTCCGGACGTCTCCGTACCTCTTTCGGTCAATGCCTTAAACATAGATTCGCATATTTGCTGCTCACGTTTAGACAGCGAATCAAAAGCTTCATTCGCATGCTGAGAAAGTGCTTCCCTCAACGTACCTATTGCATTGTAATGCTTTAGGTCCATTGGTTCGCCTTCTTTCTTATATTCTTTCCAGAATTGCCAAGTACGCATTAAGGCATGTTGCAAAATTGGTAGCTGATCCGGATTGTCTCCTACGTCATTAAGTAACTGCTGAGTCAAACGAGGGGCTATTTTACCTCCTCCAACAGCCACAGGACCTTCAATAGCCAATCGCTTTTGATCTCTTGTCATTTGAGGGATCAAATAGTGACTGTCGTTGATCATTTGGGTAAGATCTGGGAAAGCCGCACAATCACCAATAAAATCAGAACGCATAGTCAGCGCCACATAGATCGGTGCATCGTATTGATGAACTGCTTCTAACAGCAGATTTACAAATGCCGAAGATTCATCCAAATCTGAAGACAAGGTCTCTAATTTTTTATATCTAAAAAGCTCTTCAAACTGATCGACAAGAACCAAGACATTTTCTTGATCAGATGATTTTAGCTGTTTTACCGCTTCTATTAAACCCAGAGAACTACTTCGAAGTACCGTCGAGGTAATAGTCTTTCTAATCAGTTGTTCCTCATCATCAAGATCATTATACACCTGATCTTTCTTTAATAGAGCCTCCGCCAAATTGTCGATGGGACCACCACCAGGGCGGGTAACCACAATTCGCCAGTTAGACCCTGCTTGCGTCATGAATCCTCCATAAAGTGTAGGAATCAAACCACAATACATTAAAGAAGACTTGCCACTACCAGACGCTCCAAGAATACCAACAAATTTATTCTCAGAGAGCTTCATCAGTACCTCATCGCTTTGTCCTTCACGGCCAAAGAATAAATGACTCTCCTCTATTCCAAAAGGCCTTAGGCCTGGAAATGGGTCAACAAACTGCGTAATATCAGCTTGTTGTTCTTGTCCGATTTCTAATTCTTTTTCGCTCATTAGTCTTGTAGTTTAGCTAAAAAGGGTTCTATTTTTTTTGGTTCAAACGTCCCATCTCCCAAAACCAGGGTACCTGAGTTATTTACCAAATTATTCACCTTACTGTTATCTTCCGTAAAAATTGCAGTGGCTTTCATCGGCTTGGTTCTTCCAAAGCCAGGAGCTTTTAATAAATCCTGCATTTTTGTTCTTATCCATTCTGGCGAAGACTTGCCAAAGTAGATCAAAGATGCATCACAACGTCTTAAGTTTTCCTGATGCAAATATCTTAAATCCATGAGGTCACCTTCAAACATTGAGGTGACCACACTAAAACCTTTCTCTTTCAAACAGTCCATAACAGGCTTCACTGCGTCACTGTCTAATTGATCACAGATTAAATAGATCAAATTCCCATCCTCTGGCAACTGTTCATCTACCTCAATTTCTTTTGCTTTGAAGCGACCTCCAGTTACAAGTTCTTCTCTGATAATAGACTTTAACTCTTGCAATGGAATTTGTAAAACTTCTGCTTCATCTAGTGATGCCGCATCACTCTTAAGGTCCTCAATGAATATCTTCTGTCGTTCACTAACATTTTTCAAATCTGGTGAAAGCCAGATTAAACGACTAAATTTCTCTCCTCCCCCATGCTTTACATTGTAATCGTGAATGTCATGAGTATGCTTGGATGCAATTTGATTTTGAATATCCACAACAGAGAGCTCAGAACCTGCTGGCTTATAGCCATAATCTTCTCCTATAAGGTGAATTGAAAGACAACATCTATCCAAATCCTGCTTGATCAACGGCTCCAAAGCATGCACATCTTTGGGTAAAGATTGATCTGGCAATACCCTATACCCATGTCTTATTAGCTCTCTCTTGACAGTGTCTCTTTGAATAATCATATCCACACCAGAATTAGCTAAATAAATGGTCTTATCTTTTCCTACTTCTTTTTCTTCCTTCTTTTTTGTGCCGAGTTCTTCGAGCTTAGTCTGAATTTGGTAAATGTCATAAGACATATCCACCATTTTCATCCAGTAGCTTCTTTCAGCTTCATTTCCAAAGAATCTTTTAAACTCTTGAGGTTCCCCGGTCAAAGGATCAATATGAAAGAAATCATACGATAGAATATCTGAATATTCAGGTAAAAACTCATCCACATCAATCGGAAACTTGATCACTTTGAATAGTCTAGATAGGCCTACCATTGAAAGTGTATTACTTTCTTTAGCCGTACTTGCGAAAAGATTCACTCCATTAATCAAGGTTGGATTGTTTAGAAAGTCTTTCGACAGAATCGACACTAGTACGCCACTTGAAGAATATAAATCTACATGACTATCATTCTCCGACACCATTTTTATATTCGGTTGTTTTCCCGAAACCTGCTCTAAGAGCGTAGTAAGAAACTTATAAAAATTAGTCACCCAACCTTTACTAGATCCACCTCCTATAGGTTGATCATCAGCGGTATGATAGGCAAGCAATATTTCTTGTTCGATATTCATTGGCTCAATATTTTGTTAGCTGGTTTTAATGGAATATTGATTCTTCTACTTCTTCTGCAATTTCTGCTTCATTAACGATGGTTAAAATTCCATCCACCATTTCTATATTTCTTGATACAGCATCGTACAACTCACCTTTCTCTATTGTGAGCAGTAAACTCTCTGTGTCTGATACCAAGGAATATGGGCTAGCATCCGATGCAAGGATTAGTTTATGTCCTATAATATCCTTTTTCTCTAAATCCTTAACATCACCATTTTCGTAAGTGGCCTTCAATTTCCCTTTAATTACAATATAAACGGGAGCATCACCTGAATCCCCCATCTCCATTATGGTGGTGTTAGGCTCAACCATTATTTCCTCAAATCTTTTGGCCAAATCCAAAAGGATTACTCCTGGGATATCCATGAAAGACGGTATTTGCTTAAGCAAAATGGCCCGCTCTATAATTAATAGTTTTTGATGGAATTTCTCCTCATTAGACTTAAAAACAGGAGGCACAATCGCCTTATCTAGTTTTTTCTTTACAGAGCCCTTCAAGCGTTTGGTGTGATATTGGTATTGATCCTGATCCAACTTGTAAATAACAGCGGCTGCTGTCTGAACCATCGTATCATCAGGATTAAACAAATTGGCAATTAGGTCGTCTGTTACACGCTGTCCTCTCATTAAGGTCAATTTGTACATCGCCAGACATTTCGTCCACTTGTTGATATTATTATAGTCCCTGTTTACAATCTGAAGAAGCAAATCGGAATAATCTTCAAAACTCTCTGGAGGATAGAAATCATGAAGCTTTACCAATTTATCTTTTGGATCATCATCGTCCAAAACAGCCGTCAGCTTAGGACGGAGAATTTCATCTACGAATATCCCTAGCATTTCAATTCCAAAAGAAACACTATCTGTCGTACCCACCTCAATATTGTCTCTTACAAGCTTAATACTTTGCGCATCGTAAATCATGGCAAGTAGCATAAACAAGTGCTCGTAGTTCTTTTTGTTTTCTTCTTCAAAAGCCTGGACGATGAACTTATCAAAGGCATCGTCTCTGGGGATTTCCAACAAAGCCTTAATGTTCCAGGTCAAATCACTAATGGTACTATCAATCGCTAGTTTTATTCTGGCAGCATGGAAATCTTTGGCTTCAAAGCCAATAAAACTCAATGAAAGTAATAATTCAGAAATAATATTTTTATCTGGAAAGTCAATTTTCTTCCAAAGCATTTCGATTGCTTGCTTTCCTCCCACCTTACCAAAAATCTGCATAATTCGGATCATGGCATCGAGTTCCTGACCTGTTTTGTAAAAAGCAGAATCTATGGCATGAAACATGGTTTCTCCAGAAGAAATCAATGCAGAATCAGCTACATTACTGTATGCGGGTAAATGAAGGTTTTCTATCAAAATCGACCAAAACTCCGGTCGTTTTAACTTGCCTGCACTGACCATGGCGGCCTTTCTTACTGCAGGGTTGATGTCTCGCAAAAGCTCAACTAGGAACGGAACAAACTTGTCATCTTCTAATTTGGCCAATGACCGAGCTGCATAAATTCTGTCCTGAATGTCAGTAGATCTTACTAGTTTTTTTATTCCCACTTCAGTAAGCTCGTAATCCACCATTTCCTTCAAGGCTTTGATGGTCTCAATCCCTATTCGTTTGACATCTTCGTCCTCTTCCTTTCTAATCTCTCTTGCTAAAATCTCAAGTGTATTAAAACTCTTAAGTTCATTCAATCTCTGATAGGCGTAAATTCTAATGTGCTTATGCTCAGACCGAATGAAATCCAACAATGAGTAGTCCAGCATAATTGGCTCCATACGTTCAAGAAGCTTTAGCGCATTTAAAATCCTCTCGGGATTTCTCTTACGTAATTCATTCTTTAAAACATTTACCGTATTGTGATCATTTCTTGTTCCAGACCCTTGCAGTTTCGATTTTTGATCCTCCAAGGTCTTTTTCAATTCCTTCTTATACTCTACATATAGCTTGCCCGCATAGAAAATAATCAGACCAGCTAACACCATAATGAAGTAGGCATAATGGATCAACTTAAAGAAAGTCAAAGTACCCAATGCGATTTGCAGTGCACCAGCTGAGAGGACAGCAATTTCATTCACAACACCTTCAACTCTAGATTGAATATCAAATCTAATTTTCACATCGAAGGGTAGGAAGAACAATTTAAATGCGGGGTTTTCCAAAGCATCTTTTAACGAAGAAGTAAACACTTTTCCTACTACCAAAAAGATAAAGAAGAATAGAAAGTCGTCTGTCTTGATATCATACACAAACAAATGCCCAGAAAAGATTGCTCCTAATGTAAAGAGTGCAAGGATCAATGGCATCACCATTAAAGAAACACGTAGACCATACCTGCCAATGATAATATCATTGATAAAACTCTGAATGATGAAACTAAGAAGCATAACAATACCATTCGTAAATGATAAAAATGTCCTTAGCTCTGTTTCATCAGGGTACATAATCTCCGTGGCTGATAAATAGACGAAGTTTGCAAAAACTGCTGAGGCCATTGAGAATACCATAAACACACAAAGCATTCTTAGGTATTTATCTTTGATCAAGTCTAAATAAGTGACTTTTCTTACTTTGGCATCAGTAGGCCTCACTTTGGTGGCAGAATCCAAATTAAAATCTTTAACTATCCAAATAGCAAAAACCAAAATTCCAAAAGCAGCTATCGTTGACATCAAAAGCAGATCATGGGTCTCATTGATCAAACCCAAGGCAGACAAAATTGGAATGGAGAAGAAAGCGATCATAGTCGCTACCAATTGTCCTGTATCAATACCTCCAATAATTCTTTTGGCTTGCTTCAGATCCCAAATTCTACCAAAAACACCCCAAAAAGACAATACAGTAATAGAGATTAGAGGTCCCATCATTACGAAAAGTATAAATGGCAAATAGTGAAACCCTAAATGGTCAGTTCTATAATCTGTATACCAAAAAGCAAATCTGATACTCGCTATAAACAGGAAGACTAAAAAGTAAATTGAAAGTAAAAGAGTGGAAAAGTTAATTTTCTTCTGGAATTGCACGTACAATCCCGCACTAATGATTCCCAATGCTCCCGAAAGAAAGAAAGCTTCTGCCAAGTAGTGCTCTCCTACAGTAGAAACAAACAAAGCTTCCGCTCCAACTGTTAAGCTGGCAATAAAAACACCCATGAAGAATCCCTGACCAAGCAGGAGAAGCATTGGTTTTTCTTCTCCGGGTTCACCGCCAAGAAACGCTAGAAATGATTGTAGCAAAGTTCCGAGTTTATTTAAGTTTATATAATTTTTTAATATAATTTGAATTCCAGCCTATTCCAAGTAAAATTAGATTTTTCCAAGAAATCGCTGGTGTCAAATATAACTTTTTAAAGTTTCAACAAGATGCCCTTTTCACCTCTGTAAAAACCCAACCTTGATCCTGAGCTACCGAATTAAAAACCAAACATAAATAAAATAAACCGTACTATGCAAGGAGAAATAGGTGTATCGAGTAAAAGAAATCTCCTATTCAATAGGTATTTTTACTTACCCTATGATACGTTCAATTTTTCCCTCTTATTATCCTATTTTAAATTTGGATTATACTTCGGATAAATATCTTTTATAAATCATTTTTTGGCAGTCATAAATAGCTTAATTTCGCGCTTAGATAGTTAACCCAAAACTGATTAAACATGCAGCAATATGGATTGATACCAACTACAAATGGTATCGAAACTTCTGGCATTAAAAAAGCCGAAAGCATACACTGGAATCTCACTCCTGCCGAACTAGTTGAGGAGGCCATCAAGAACAACGAAGGACGAATCACAGATACAGGAGCCCTTATGTGCGACACTGGTAAATTTACCGGCCGCTCTCCAAAAGATCGATTTATCGTAGAAGATGCCAAAACGAAAGATACCGTATGGTGGGGAAATGTAAACATCCCTTTTTCCGAGGATCAATTTGATAAACTGCATCAAAAAATGATCTCCTTCTTAGAGGATAAAAAACTCTATGTCAGAGATGCGTATGCTGGAGCGGATAAAACCTATAGGCTGAATTTAAGAGTCATTAACACACTGGCTTGGCAGAACTTGTTTTGCAATAACATGTTCCTGAGACCCGAGCAATATAAGCTCAAAGAGTTCGACCCTAACTTCACCATTATTTGTGCCCCAGAATTCGAAGCTGACCCTGAAGTTGACGGTACACGACAGAGTAACTTTGCGGTAATTAATCTTACCAAAAGAATCATTCTTATCGGCGGCACGGCTTATGCTGGCGAGATGAAGAAGGGCATTTTCTCTGTACTCAACTACATTCTTCCTGAGGAAAGAGGCGTACTATCCATGCATTGCTCCGCCAATATTGGCAAAAAACATCATGACACTGCCATCTTCTTTGGGTTGTCTGGAACAGGTAAAACTACCCTATCTGCCGATCCAAACAGAGGTTTGATTGGAGATGATGAGCATGGATGGACTGAAGACAATGTTTTCAACTTTGAAGGCGGTTGTTATGCTAAGGTGATTGATCTCACGAGAGAAAAAGAACCAGAGATCTATGATGCGATTAAGTTTGGTGCTATCGTTGAAAACACTAGATTTCACGAAAATACAAGTACCGTTGACTATGCCAACGTTTCGGTTACCGAAAACACGAGAACTGCATACCCGATTAACCACATATCAAATGCAGTAGTACCATCAATTGGCGGTATTCCTAAGAACATTTTCTTTTTAACTTGTGATGCTTTTGGCGTGATTCCTCCAGTCTCTAAAATGACTAAAGGACAAGCCATGTACCACTTCATATCAGGCTATACCGCTAAGGTAGCAGGCACTGAAGCAGGAATCACTGAGCCTCAAACAGCTTTTAGTGCATGTTTTGGAGCTCCATTTCTTCCTTTGCACCCTACTAAGTATGCAGAAATGCTTGGTGAGAAAATGGAGAAATACGACGTGAATGTTTGGTTAATTAACACAGGCTGGACTGGTGGGCCTTACGGTGTTGGTTCAAGAATGAAACTTAAATACACAAGAGCTATGATCACTGCTGCGTTGAATGGCACACTAGACAACGTGGGATTCAGAACTCACTCTATTTTCGGGGTTCAAATTCCTTTGACTTGTCCAGATGTCCCATCTGAAGTATTAAGCCCAAGAGAGACCTGGAAGAACGATCAAGGCTACTATAAGAAAGCTAATGACTTAGCAAGACAATTCGTTGAGAACTTTAAAAAGTACAGCGACTTTGCCAACGATGAAATAATGGGAGGCGAGCCAGTGCCAAATCCAAAATATGATTGATTCGGAATTTAAGATTTAATTCACCAAAGCCCTTTCAGAAATGGAAGGGCTTTTTATTTGCTCTATCAAAGCAGCATCCCCACGATGGTAGCTGAGAGCAATGATGCCAATGTACCGCCTAACAAAGCTCTTAACCCTAGCTCAGACAGTAAAACTCGTTTAGATGGCGCCAATCCTCCGATTCCACCTATTTGAATGCCTATAGAGGCAAAATTAGCGAATCCACAGAGCATATAAGTTGACATAATGATTGACTTACTACTAGCAAAAGCTCCTTCGCCTTTTAATCGAGCCAAACTTTCATAACCGACAAATTCACTTGCTATCAACTTCTCTCCTAATAAACGTCCTACAAGTGTAATATCTTCTGAGGCTACGCCAATTAACCACATAATTGGAGCAAATAGGTATCCAAACAAAAATTCAAAACTCAAAGCAGAGTAATTTCCTCCAGTGGCATTAGCTATCCATTCATTTAACCCAAACCAAGAACCTACTTCACCCAAACCAAAATTAACCATAGCGAGAAAAGCAAAGAACACTAACAACATAGCCCCAATATTCAATGCTAGTTTAAGCCCTTCTGTGGTTCCATTGGACATGGCGTCTAATAAATTACTTCCCACGTTGACATGGCTGACTTCCACATTCTCATTGATATTCTCTGTTTGAGGAATCAAGACCTTTGAAATAACTACAGCACCGGGTGCTGCCATAATTGATGCAGCCAATAGATGCTTGGCAAAAAGCAAGCGCTGAACCGGATCATCACCACCAAGAAACCCTATATAAGCAGCTAACACTCCACCTGCAACTGTGGCCATGCCACCAGTCATCACCAACAGCATTTCAGATTTATTCATACGATCTAGATAGGCTTTAATCATTAAGGGTGCCTCCGTTTGACCAAGAAAAATATTCCCAGCCACACTTAAACTCTCTGCCCCACTTAATTTCATTGCTTTGGTCATCAACCAAGCTAAAGCATAAACTACCCGTTGAATAATTCCCAGGTAAAACAATACACTCGTAATAGCAGAGAAAAAGATAACGGTAGGCAGAATTTGTAAAGCAAAAACAAATCCATAGGACTCGATATCCATAAATCCTCGAAACAAGAACTCACTCCCAATTTTGGTGAAATCTAGGATTTTGGTAAAAACTCGCCCTACAATTTCAAACAAGCCTCGTACTAGCGGAATATGCAAAATGGATAGAGCCAAACCCAATTGAATAATCAGACCTGCGCCTACTACTTTCCATGAAATTGCTTTTCGATCTGTACTAAAAACCCAGGCAATAAAAATTAACACTGCCATTCCCAAAAGACCTCTTAATATGGTCCATATACTAGAGGGCTCCTCCTGACCCCCATCCAATGACAATATATTTGCCTTGTCACTACTTGAAGTTTCAGCTTCAATAATAGTTGGCTCAACTTCTTGTATCGCCTCATCAGCTACCGTCTCACTAATTTGACTTATTGAATCAGCTTGATAATTATTTTGAGCCGATACGTTACCCGAAAGGGCAACAATTAGACTCAATACTGCAAATATTTTCTTCATTGTACGCACAAAAAAATTCCAGCCGGATTGACTGGAATTGCAATATAATAATTTCTAAAGCTTTTGATCCAATATTCTATTGAACAACAATACAACCCTCACCTGAAAGTGAAAATTGGCTTGTACCTGATTTGGTTAATTCAAGATTAAATGTTCGACTCAAGATTTCAAGTACCGATTCAACCGGTTGATTATCAAACTTTGCAGAAACCTTACAGTTATGAATTTTTTCATTCGAGACTGAAATTTTCACTCCATATACTTCTTCTAAAGTCCCCAAAACGCTTTGTAGGTCCTGATCTTCGAACTCCACCAACTTGGTCTTCCATGCAAGGTAATTATAATCCTCAATAGTTGATTTTTCAAAACCGACAGCATCTTCAACCAATCGACCTACTTCTCCTGCCACTAGTTGCACTGTATTTGCAACTTTACTCTTCTTTTTGCTTACAGCTACTTTTCCAGTTTTCACAATCACCTCGGTGCTCGAGTTCATAGCAAGCGTATTAACCAAAAATGATGTGCCCAAAACTTCAATTTTAGATTTGTCCGTATTAACTATAAATGGCTTAGTCTCATCTCTTCGTATATCAAAAAAGGCCTTTCCTTGAAGATCTACGTTTCTTGTTTCACCATCAAATTTTTCATTATAAGTCAAAACTGAATTTTGACTCAATGTCACTACAGACCCATCAGGCAAAGTGATAATTTCAAGATTCTCAGAAGCTTCAATAGCAATTTGATTTCCTGAATCTAAAATTTTGTCTTTTCCAAAGAACATCAATCCAATACCCAATACTGCAATGGCCGCATATTTCAGATAGGTCTTAAAACCATGACCCTGTAGCTCTTCATTTGCCCCTTCGATTGCTTCAATTCTATTCATCACAGCATTCAATGCCGCAGACTTATTTACTTCTTGCTCATTACTGAACTTCCACGCCAAATGATACTCTAGAAACTCAGAAGCATTCTTATCACTCTCACTTCTCCACTCTTCAATTTTTCTAGCCTCATCTCTTGAGAGGTTTCCTGAAAAATATTTTACTAACTGCTCTTCCATATTTACGGTTTATATCGCTTACTTAACAAGCACAAAAACAAGTACCCCTATAGCAAACAATGACAAATTTATACATCATGGCGTATATTCAAAAGGCATATATTCTGCCACACGCTCCCAAGACCAGTATCCATACGTCGTAACGGCCAATGGTTCATTAAAAAAGCCCTTTGAGTTGATTGTGACCACGGGTAAATTTAATTTAATAAATGACATCTGGCCGACATTTCGCCCAGCTGAAGTAATGCTTCCGTTCTGAACTGAAGCATTATTATTGTTCATTTGCAATTGGTCAAAAACATAAGCTGCGCTTTCATATTCTTTGGTATAGATGACTAACAGATATTTAGTGAATTTTAGTGTATTGTCGAATGCAAATTGTTCTCGGTCAGCATGCAATTTGGCTGGCAGCTCAAAATAAGAATTATTAATACTTGACGGAAGTTGATCCACTTCATCAATCATGAACCCTTCCTTTTTCAAACGACCATTGGTCAGTGCTCTTAGAAAATGAGTCATAGACCCTCCATAACTCTTCTGTCGGTTTCGAATAATTCGTTTACGTTCTAGATTACTATTTACAGGGAGCTCCTCAAAATTTGAAATTCCAAGCAACCTTGTTACGGTTGGTGTATGTTCGAAAAGTTCAAGAATATAATTGATTCGATACCCAAGGGCTAAATTCTCAATAATTAATGGTTGTTCAGCAGTAGCTTTCAATTCACCTGTATCTCTATTATAATCTATATCCAATACATCAGGATTAACTATAGTACATTTAGATGCATTTTGAGTATTTCCTAAAAACTCTTCTTTGAAAATCTTGAAACCACGATCCCAGTTTTTTTGTGCATCGCTGTTAGCAATAATCTCAATATTTTTTAGTTGTGTGGTCTTTGGTTCTAACTTGATGGGAATATGGATAAACTGTTGATCACCCTCTACAGTCACCATGGTATGGGCCAAGGTATAAACGATATGAGAAAACACAATTTCATATTTTCCAGGAGTAAATCCCTTGATAACAAAATTACCATTAACATCGGTTGAACTTCCTTTCAATGTCCCAGCTACATATACATTAACTCCAGGAATTGGTTCTCCGGTATCCACATCCCTTACATTACCTCTTATGTTGATTTTTTCAAAGAAATATTGGGTGGTGGTTGAACTGCTTGCTTTAAATAAAATGACCTGACCGTTGATTGTGGTATACTCTACACCGGTTCCGATGAGCAATTGATTCAATACATTTTCCAAACTTGATTCTTCGTACGACAAAGTAAATCGCTGACGTTCGTCAACAATATCCGAACTATACGAGAAGAAAACATTGGTTTTGTAACTGATATAATTGAGGGCACTGTCTATCGTTACTTCTCTGAGAGAGATTTGGAGCTTTTTGCCCATCACCGATCTCTTCTGTGCCAAACAGCTATTTGAAGTAACAATAAGACCAACCACCAAAGGCAGTACAAAGCTCAACAAATATGCCAGGCGTTTGGTCATGTATTTTTTGGGGTAACTATCGTCTAAATTCTTTCAGGTTTTCTCGAAGAACACGTAAGGCTTTACCCATCTGCACTTCAATAGTTTTGATAGACAATCCCATGTGATCAGCAATTTCCTGATACTTTAATCCCTCAAATCTACTGAGTTTAAATATTTTTTGGCACTGTGGTGGCAGTTCATCTATGGCTTTGTGGATTTCCGCTTGGACATTAGTTTCTTCATCAGCCTCATATTTCACCTCTTCGGTATGCTCCATCTGATCTATGATGTGCTGACGGTATGAATCTCTAACCTTTAAATGCTTTAGATGATTAAGGCAGGTATTATGTACTGATCGATACAAATACGACTTAAGCGATGAGTCCTCCGCTATTGTGTCACATTTTTCCCAAAACTTCACAAATACATCCTGTACGATCTCTTCCGCCTCTTCGTACTCGTCCAAGAACCTAAAAGCGTAATTGCACAGTGCTTTATAGTATTCATTAAAAACAATTTCGAAGGCCGCCTTTTCTTTATTAATTATCCTCTTTACGAGTAAATTGACCTGATTATCTAACATTATCTAATTTTCCCAAACTGGATAAGCTTTGAGCTTATGTTGCAATTTCAAACATAATACATTCTTGACGCATATAAAATTATCAAGATTGGTAATGGTTTTTTTTTGATATTTGACGATAACAAAATTACTACTAATACTCTCAATTGATGGAAATAGTTTTCGAAGAGACCAACTACCCGCTGGAGTCGCTCAACGACTTACAAAAAGGTTATCCAGAAGCAAGTAAGCTGATACATTTCATCAAATCCTGGATTCATGGAAACTCGAGTTTTGAATTTCAAACTTCGGGTTCCACCGGTATCCCGAAAACAATAACTATAAGCAAAGACCAAATTATCGCGAGTGTTCACGGAACAACAAGTTTTTTAGGTCTAGAAAAAGACCACAAGGCTCTGATTTGCCTAGATCCAAATTTTGTTGCCTCTATGATGATGGCCGCTCGATGCCTTATTAACGATATGGATTTGTTATTAAAAAGACCTAGCTCCAACCCATTGCAATCAGTTGAAGAACCCATTGATTTTGCCTCTTTTGTTCCTATTCAGATATATAAAATGATTGAAGATGGGACGATTGACCAATTGGGTGAAATCAAAAATATACTCATTGGCGGGGCTCCTTTAACTCAATCCGCTTTTAATCGTCTAACCGAGATAAACACGAATATTTTCGTCACATATGGCATGACAGAAACCGTCAGCCATATTGCGCTGATGCCTGTTAAGGGAAATTATTCAGAAGCATTATTCAAAGTATTGCCAGGCATACAGATTGGACAAGATGAGGAAGGTTGTCTATATATAACTGGGCAAGTCACTCAGGGTCATATCATACAAACCAACGATATAGTAGAGTTACATGATTCGGACAAATTCCGATGGCTGGGTAGACGAGATCATGTAATCAATTCCGGAGGCATTAAAATTCATCCAGAGCAATTGGAGAAATCTATTGAAACCCTTATCAATTCTGATTTCATTATAAGCTGGAAATCTGATTTACAATTAGGAAGTGAATGTATAATTATCACCGAAAGGCAGCGATTATCAAATGACCAATTGAATGAAATTGAAAAAGCCATCGCAATGGATTTTTCAAAATACCACATCCCCAGACAATGTATAGAAATAGATGCATTCGAAAGAACCGATTCCGGAAAGGTCAAACGAGAAGAAACTCGAAAAAAAGCCTTAGGTCTACTTTAGCTTATTCAAGATCATCCTCAGACCTTCTAAAGTTAAATTGACATCCATTTCATCAAAGAGGTCATGAAGTGGTTCAAAAATAAAGGACAGCCCACCGGTTGCAATGACTTTAGGAGTCTCCCCCATTTCTACCTTTATCTGTTCGACCATATGACGAATCATTCCCACATACCCATGCATGATTCCTGCTTGAAGGGCTTCCACTGTATTATTGCCCAATGTTTTGGACGGAATTTCCAATGGAATTTCCGGTAAACGTGCGGTATTCGAAGACAATGATTTCATAGCCGTACGAACACCAGGAGCTATGGCTACTCCTAATATTTCCCCTTGATCATTCACACTGGTAAAAGTCAAAGCCGTTCCAAAATCTACCACGATGGCACTTTGTTGAAAACGATCAAAAGCTCCTACTGCATTAGCCGCCAAATCAGAACCCAACTCATAGGGGTCAATATTTCCTAAGGAAAGCTGCTGAAGCAGTTCACCATCAACTACCTTAATTTCTCCTTCATAAAACTGATCAAACACTTCTAAAATCACTGGTGTAAGGTCAGGTACAACGCTACTCAAAACCACTTGCCGAACAGTAGGTACAGGAACATTTTCTTCTAAAAGAAAATCTCTCAAGCGCTTTTCATATTCGGCAGTTTCCATTTCCAGATTGGACGGCACTCGAAAGATATGTTTCCACTCCTGATTATAAAAACCAACTACCACATCCGTATTCCCTATGTCTATAGCAATCGTCATGCGTTCGTTTTCACTACTACTTTTCCGGTTGATTTTCCACTTTGAAAAAGCTTAATGGCATCGTGCATTTGATCAAACTCAAAAGTTTGACCTACCATAGGCTTTCCCAAATCAAGTTTAGCCATATCCTTTAATAGGTCATCCATAACATCTACTTTTTCATACAGCCAGATCAGATTGAATCCCATCACGGATCGGTTCTCCTGAATCATTTGCTGAGGATCAATCTTAGGCCTTGTAAGGAATTTCCAAAGGAGCTTAAGATAATTAGGTTTGGAACCAGGAGAAGCAAACTGAGAGGCCCCAACCACCACCATTCTACCTTGCGGGGCTAATAGGTTATATCCTGCTTTGAAAATCTCTCCGCCTATGGTTTCTACAATGAGATTTAATTCTCGTCCATCAAGGGCTCGCTCTAGATCTTTTTCAAAGTTTTTGCTTCGGACAATTTTTCCATCAAAACCTTCAGCTTCCAGCACATTCATTTTGTTATCACTACCAATGGTTCCAATAGTATAAGCCTCATAACATTTCGCAATCCGGTTGGACATAATGCCCACGCCTCCAGCACCACTATGAATGAGTACGGTATGTTTTTTTTGAAGTCCTCCTAAAAACACCAAAGCATAATACGCCGTCATACCTTGCACCAGATACGCCGCGCCCTCTTCATAGGTCCAATCATCAGCTAATGGTACAATATGGCGATCATCAATATTAAGATGGCTGGCATACCCCCCAAATCGCGTCACACCCATGATTCGATCGCCTTCTTTGAACCCCGCCACTTCAGGTCCAACTTTTGTGATTTTCCCTGAAAATTCTAACCCAGGAACAAAACTCCCTTTTGGGGTAGCGCTATATAGGCCATGAATGGCAAAGACATCCGCGAAGTTGAGACCTATGGCATGCACCTCCACTTGCACTTCGTTGGATTTCGGCTCTTCGAGTGACTCTGTGACTAATTTTAGATTTGAAGTAGAACCAACTTTGTCGATCCGATAGGCTTGTCTTTCCATGTCTTGTTTCTTTTATTAAGCAATGCCAAAGATTGGGAAAATCTTATTAAAGAATCCCACATGCTCAATATTTCTATTTTCACTAACTTAATGTCTATGAAATTGACAACAAACAGATTGAACTTGACGCCAATTTCTTCTACAGACAGTCTTTGGTTTCACGAGCTAAATATTAATCCACAAGTCCGTAAATATTTATGGAATGATGAGGTGATTTCCGAGTCTTTGGCCAATGATATTATCAACGAATCCATACGTCTTTTCAATGAAAACCAGTGGGGTCTGTGGAAAATTGATAGTGCAAAAAATCAAATTGGCTACGCTGGACTTTGGAATTTTTTCGATGAACCTCAACCTCAGTTGCTGTATGTGATAGACCCCAAACACACAAGAAATGGCTATGCAAAAGAAGCCAGTCAATCGGTCATTAAGCACACTTTTGAAAAATTGAAATTCAACTATCTCATCGCTTCAATGGACGAGGCCAATATTGCATCGATAAAAGTTTGTGAAAGTCTCAACATGTCAAAAAAAGAAACCAAAAAAATAGATGATAGCCCTATTGTTTTCTATCAAATAGATAACCCTACTTATTAGGTGTTAAATCAAAAACTCTAGAAATATTAAAACCAATATGAATATCACCATCAGACCAGCTACCAGTGGTTTCTGATATGAAGCCCTGTTCGATCATGGATCTTGAGTTGGTCAGGTGTATTTGGAAAACGTGTCCACCGGTTTCAATATCTACACCAAATGATAAGGCATTAGTCACCTCCGGTCCTTTCTCTGTTACTTGAGGGAACCATTCTGCATTGATAGCTACTCGTTTGCTGATCTTGTATCGGCCGCCAACGCCTAATGCAATTACATCATTGGGGTACTCTCCAGATGGTACTAAATTCCGATGAATGAAAGTGGGCATAAATTGAAGAGACAGATTGGTATTCATCTTCCGAGAAACCAACAGTTGGAAGGTAGAATACAAACGATCGCTAAATGGGTGATCTATAGTCGGGTCACTGAACGCGCCGTCGCCAGTCTTAATGGCCAAACTTGTGAAAGCCACTAAGGAAACTGGAACAGACTTCTTACCAGTCTGTTGAATCAATATTTTATACTTTATCGAACCATCTACAACTTTCTGAAATGACGAACGGCCAATACCCACATTTAACCGATCGGTAACCCCGTAATCTAAACCCAAACGAATGTAGGCATCGTCTAGTCCATAAAACTGCTCAATGCCTTGATTGACTGTGCCGAATCGGTGAGAAATTACAAAATCCAATATCCCGGCCGATCGCATCTCCGTGGTTTGTCCGCTAATCAACCTTGTACTTTTGAAGGTAGCCTCTACTTCTTGATCCTTTTCTTCCTCAGCTAATAATGACATGAGATCATCTTGTGCAAACACAGAAAATGAGCAAAAAAGAAAAAATAATGTTAAGCGTCTCATAAGTTTATTTGGTTAATGGTTTGTATTCAAAATGAACAGTGACTTCTACGGTATCTGCGATATTGTAAAACAGTGCCTTAGGAATTTTGATTTTATATTCGGCCAGCGCCACTGGAAACACGCTATCCACGATCAATTGATCATTTTGAATATTTAGTTTGGCTGGAACCTCCACATACTTTGTTACGCCATGAATAGTCAAATCACCTGAAGCCATTACCTCTCGTTCTCCCTCAAACAGCACCCAATTTTTCACCTTGCCAGTAAAGGTGGTTTTTGGATATTTCTCTGACTCCATATAGCTTTCATTGAAATGCTCTTGCATCAATGATTTTTTGAACTGGAACTGATTACTCGGTACAGAAAAGGCAAATCCACCGTTGGACAAATCGATGGCACTTTTGGCTTGATTATTAACGGCTTCAATATCTTCTACAGGTGCGCTGGAATAGAAATGTACGCGACTTTGATCACTTATATACTTCTGAGCAATAGTTGAAAACCCACAAAGAAGAAATACAAATAATACGATTGGCTTTTTCATAACTTAATTGTTTAGAGCGCCATCATCCACCCAACAAACAATAGCTTCGATTTCTGCATCTGTCAACACATCATCTTTCGGCATGCTACCATTGAGCACCCTAGTTTTGATTGACTCAGCATTTTTTTGAACATTATCGAATACTGTCAAATTCACTCTACCTGTGCCGCTCACGTGACAATCTGTGGTAGCACAGCTACCGATAATGATTGACTCCACACTATTTTCATAACTAATACCAGACAAGACTTTGATGCCTTTCACATTGATACAACCCGTCCCATCCTTCACGCTTACTTGATAGGTGCCCGATTCTAGCCCAGAAAACGAAGTAATAGATCCAAACGCACCATTTTCTAACCGATACTGATAACTTCCATCACCTCCCGAAGCAGTAACGCCTATAGACCCGTTTGCTGAACCACATCCTGCCACAGCTGTAGATGCACTAAATGAAACCGTATTTTCATCACCTGAGACAATGACTTCTAAAGTGGCTTCACAACCATTGGCATCTTTTACCTCAGCCAAAAATGGACCGCCTAGCGATACGCCATTAAACTCTGTTAAATCCTGAAATGGAGAACCATCAAATCGAAATAAATAAGGTCCTTCTCCTCCAATAGCTTCCAGAGTTATGCTGGCTCCTTCGTTACAATCTGCATTTTCATTACCTGAAACAGTCAATTCCAAATCAGAAAGATTGCAATCAACCTCTTGATTGTCAGAACAAGCAAAGCATACAATTACTATCAATGTAAAAATTCCAATTCTCATAAGCATATAACAGTCAATACATGTACATACACGTATCTACGAAGTAAAGTTTCTTTTCAGATTTCAACAAAATTTAATTTACAGAAGCTGCCTGCATCAAAAGGCCACAAATATAAGCTGCATAGGTGCCCAAGGTATAACCTAATACAGCCAACAAGACACCCACTGGAGCTAACGACGGATGAAAAGCGGCTGCCACCACTGGTGCTGAGGCAGCTCCACCTACATTCGCCTGACTTCCTACAGCTACGAAGAAGAATGGTGCTCTGATCAACTTAGCTACGCCTAGAAGTAAAATCACATGAACCAACATCCAGATGATCCCAACCAAAAACAATCCTGGAGATTCAAAAATTGCCATCACATCCATGTGCATCCCAATAGTAGCAATAATCACATAGATAAACGCGCTGCCTACACGAGTAGATCCTACCCCTTCCAAATTCCTATATTTGGTAAAAGAAAGGCTGAGTCCTATTGCGGTTGCAATTACAACGATCCAAAAGAATCCACTAGTCAGACTATATGTGGCCAGTTCAGGATAGTTAGTAGCTAAGAATGGTGCAATGATATCGCTCAGCAAATGAGCAATTCCTGTGGCACCCGAACCGATCGCCAAAATGGTCATAAAGTCTGTTAACGTAGGCATCTTCGCAATACTTGCACTGTAAGCTTCTATTCTATGCTTTACATCATCGATAGCTGACGAATCGGCTTTAAATATTTTATCAACCATTTTTGACTTCCCAGCACCGATCAGGATAACAGCCATCCATACATTCGCGACTAAAATATCTACCGTTACCATTTTAGAGAAGATGACATCACCGACCTCAAATACTTCCTTCATGGCAGCCTGATTAGCACTACCACCAATCCAACTTCCAGCTACGGTCGTCATGCCACGCCAAACATCTTCTGCGCTTGCACCTATCACATCCGGAGCAATCCAGCCCATCACCAATAATGCAATTGGACCTCCTATCACAATACCAACGGTCCCAGTAAGGAACATGATGATAGCTTTTGAGCCCAGTTTTTTTATCTCCTTGAAATTGGTACTAAGGGTTAGCAATACTAAAGCTGCAGGTAACATATATCTGGATGCCACAAAATACAGTTTAGAATTATTGCCATCTATAATACCCATGGAATTGAATACTGAGGGCAGAAAATAACACACCAGTACAGATGGGAAAATTCCATAAAACTTCTTCCAAAAAGGATGAGATGAAGCGTTAGTTTTGAATACAATTCCCAATAAAATCATTAGGAGTCCAAAGACCACCGCATCGTTGGTAATCATAGCTGTAGATTCGTTCATTTTATACTGTTTATGTTGTTAATTATGGTTGCAAATTCACTGAGGATCATCGCTGTGGCTCCCCATACGACCTTATCCTCAATATCAAAATAAGGTACCTCTACATTGATTCCACTGTAGAAGGTCATTTGCTTTTGTTTTCTTTTGGTTTCGTCGTTCAAGACATTGACATCCGCTATTACTAGCTCTTCTACTTCTTTCTCTTCCAGGACAAATCGAGGAATTTTCGAAAGCACGCCTACCACAGGTAGGATATTGAAATTACTCGGAGGAACGAACAATTCTGACAACTGACCTATCACTTCGACATCGTCCATGCTTACACCAATTTCTTCCTGAGTTTCACGCAAAGCAGTATAAATCAAATCCTTATCGTCTTCTTCGTACTTACCTCCTGGCAAGGCTACCTGCCCACTATGGACACCAGGATATTGTGGCCTTACAATAAGGGGAAATTGAACCTTGTCATTTTTTTGATAGAGCAAGATCATGACAGCACTCTGGCGTGCCTTCTTGGCGCTATCTCTATCGAACCGTTGTGAGACATCTGGTAGTGGAGCCATCTCTTTCTGTGCTTCGATCCCCAAAGGTTCGGCTTTCAGCGCGGTTTTTAGTGCTGTTTTAAATGTCTGCCAGTTACTACTATCAATCAACTTTTAGGTATTTATCCAATTCAAAAAATAATTGCGGACTGACAAACATATCAAGATAATTATTAACTTAGTTCTACATCATTAAAAACCTTATGAGTGAACTTCCTTCCTATGTCAGTGGCGTTTTTCTAGCTACAGTCGCTGCCACCTTTGGGTTCCTTTATTACGGTATCAAACTAGCCCAAAAGAACAAATCCAGCAACCATGCGGTAGTCGCCTCGACCTTTATCATGGTCTGGCTTTTTTTGATAGCCCTTCTGGCACTTTATGATTTTTTTCTGGATTTCGATGCGATGCCTCCAAGGCTCTTTTTCGTTTTGCCTCCGCCAGTTATTGCAATTATTATCCTGCTATCTCTCAAGGGATCCAGAACATTCTTGATGCAAATTCCAATTACGACACTCACCTACTTGCACATCATACGTGTACCTATTGAGATTGTGCTCTGGTGGTTGGCAGGCAGTCAACTGGTGCCTTACTTGCTTACTTTCGAGGGCGTCAACTATGATATTCTCTCTGGTATTTCTGCGCCCTTCGTGGCTATTTTTATGGTGGGACTAAGGAGTAAAAATCGAATTGGAGCCATCCTTTGGAATTTCATCACACTTGGCTTACTAATCAATATTGTTGGCCATGCCATCCTGGCTGCTCCTACCCCTTTTCAGATGTTCGCGTTTGATCAGCCTAATGTTGCGGTATTCCACTTTCCATTTATTTGGTTGCCCGGCTTTGTAGTTCCAGCCGTGCTATTTGCACATATGGTGAGCCTAATGAAGCTCTTCGCCAAAGAAGGGGAACTACGGTGATTCCCCCATTTTATTTTAAAATCCTTTTTTGAAATGGCAGAGACTGAATTTTCTGCTTATTTTGATGATTCATTATGGCATTAAACAAAGAATACGTCAAACTCATCTTTGGAATCAAACTGAAGCAGTTGAGACAAAATCATGAATTGTCGCTTCAGCAATTATCAGACCTTTCGGGAATTTCCGTTTCCTATTTGAATGAGATTGAAAAAGGTAAAAAATATCCAAAGTCAGAAAAACTCATTGCTCTGGCTGAGGCTCTCAAAGTAAAACCTACTGAACTAAAGTCAGAAGTGCTCAATAAAAAATTGGCACCAGTATCTCGACTGTTACATTCTGGCATTCTTTCGGAATTGCCGCTTGACTTGTTTGGATTAGAACTGTCCCGGCTGCTGGACTTGTTGTCCAATGCTCCTTCAAAACTCAACGCCTTTATCGGCACCTTGCTGGAAGTGAGTCGTAATTATGATGTGAGAGTAGAGACGTTCTATTTCTCCGTATTGCGTAGCTATCAGGAGATTCATGAAAACTTCTTCCCGGAGATTGAAGAAGCTGCAGAACAATTTTCCGAAGAAGTAAGACTATTGGCGGGTAAGTATATCCCTGAATCGGAGTTTGAAGATTACCTGACCGAAAAGTACAACTACAAACTCGTCAGCAACGACTTTACTGAACACGCCTCTTTGAGTGACTTACGAAGTCTAATGATTCAAGAGAAGCGAAGAAAAAAATTGGTACTCAATAGTGAATTGAGTCAGCGGCAGAGAGCATTTTATCTGGCCAAAGAAGTGGGTTTCAACTTCCTGAAATTCAAGCAGCGAAACACGGCCACTCCCTGGGTGAAGATTGACAATTTTGATCAGGTACTCAATGATTTCAAAGCGTCTTATTTTGCCTCAGCGGTTTTGATCAATAGAAAAAATTTCCTTCAGGATCTTCAAGACTTTTTCTCTAATGAGCAATGGAATCAAAACATTCTGATTGACACCATGCGCCACTATAATACGACGCCAGAGATGGTTCTTCAGCGCATGACCAATCTACTACCGGAATATTTTGGCTTTCATGAATTATTCTTTTTTAAATTCAACCATAGGCCTGGCACAGATCACTATCACCTAGGCAAAGAGATGCACCTCTCCAGAACCAACCAACCAAGGGGCACGACGTTGCAAGAGCACTTCTGTAGAAGGTGGAAATTTATCACCATGCTGGACGAGTTGGAAGAAATTCACAAGACTAAACCTGGAGAGATCATCGGCGGCGCACAAATCGCTCGATATATAGATACAGGCGAGGAGTTTTTGCTATTGTCGCTAGCCAAACCCTTCACGCCTACCAAGGGGATGAACAACAGCTTGGCACTCGGCATCAAACTTGATGAAAAGGTGCGTAACACCATTAAGTTTCTAGGGGACAAAGCCATTAAGACCCAGCTCGTGAACGACACCTGCGAACGCTGCATGGCACAGAACTGCAAAGTCCGTGCTTCCCCTCCTTATGTTTATGAAAGACTAAAAAAAGAAGAGGAAAGAAAGGAGATTTTGGAAAGCTTTAACCCAAAGTAGTACTTTGAAAAAGTAAGTCAACTATATCAAGTCATGAATTATTATTTGCTAACCGCTGCCATCCTTTGTTTCCTGTTAGGTTTGATACACTCATTTCTTGGTGAGTTTTTGATTTTCAAAAACAAAAGAGAGAAGGGGACATTTATTCCGAGTCAGGTGAATCAAGACCTGAAAGAACGACATCTGCGAATTTTATGGGCCACTTGGCATTTGGCCTCAGTTTTCGGTTGGTGTATTGGGGCTATACTTATCAAGATTTCCATAAACCCAAGCGATTCAAGCTCCTCATTTACGAATTTCATTATTCTGTCGGCTATGTATACCATGTTTATGTCTTCCGCTCTGGTTTTAGTGGGTACCAAAGGCAAACACCCTGGATGGGTTGTACTAATAATTATTGGGACATTGTTGATGATGGGAGTATAAAACGTAACCCACCACTTGAGCTAGTCGAGTTAATAGTTTGTTATTTCCTATTCAAGAACTTCGAATCAGTTTTGAATTACAGATCTACAAACATCACCACATCTTGAACCTTCGATGCATTTTTATTTTCATGGGCAGGGTCTATGAAATGGTCTTTTGACTGAAGGGTGAATCTACTCACCTCATCATGAAGTGCACTAGCCACTGCAGAAAGCTCACCCGACTTAGCGCGAAAGACTTTCATTCCAGACCGAAGCTCAGTTGCTGAAACTGCCATTTCTTCAGTACCGGCCGCGCTTTGTTCGGCGATCACCACGATACTTTCCGTGATCTTAGCGATCTCTTTTACTTCAATTTTTCGGTTTTTGGTAGCCTTCAAGATTTCTTCTGAAAGTTTCAAAGTATCATGGGACGACTCTTCCATTTGCTCAAAGACTTCTCTGGCTTTTAGTGACGTTTTTTCTCCGTCAGCTACACTAGCATTCATATCTTCAATGGCTTGCGCCGCTGCACTGGTACCATCTTGCACGTCTTTTATGAGCTTTTCTATCTCTCTTACAGAACTGCGAGAACTATCTGCCAGTTTTCTAATTTCTTCGGCCACCACAGCAAAGCCTCTTCCAGCGTCTCCTGCTTGAGCGGCTTCTATGCTGGCATTGAGTGCCAGCAGATTTGTCTGCGTAGCAATTTCGTTGATCAGTCTTAGCACGCCGGAAATTTCCTTGGATCGATCTTTTAGTGTCTTCACTGTTTCAGAAGTTTTACTCGTAAGTAGGATGATGTTGAGCATGTTTTTCTCTACATTCTTGACCATCTCTACACCTTGAGTACTACTATTGACACCATGCTTTGCCGAATGATAAATTCGCTCAGATCGATGTCCCATATCGTCGATCGAGCGCAAAATGCTATCGACTAAAATCGACGATTGGTCTACTTTTACCACTTGGTTCTGTGCACCCTGACTCATTTGATCTGTAGCTGTGGCTATTTCATTCATACTCCGATTCATCTCATCGCTGCTCAAGTTCATTTCTGAGGTAGAGTCGTTGACCACTTCGGCATTCTGTGATATTTTACTAAGCACTTCATTCAGATTATCTAGTGCAGTATTGAGGTTGTCTGACAATGTTTTTATCTGTCCATTGCTGTCTTCACTGTATCTCACTGTCAAATCGCCCTTCGACATGGCATTCACTATTTTATCCATCGTTTTGATGGGAGTGGCAAATGCCTCTAGCAGTGCATTGATGGATTGACTCAAGTCAAGCCAAAATCCAATCATATTAGACAAGTCTATTCTGCTTTCGAGGTCGCCCCTCTCGCCGGCAGAAGCTACCACGTGATTGATTTGATAGACTACGGTAGAAAGGTTCTGGCGCATGTGCACCAGACTTTTACCCAGAATATCGTCAGACCCTAGCAGCTCCAATTCTGCATTAAAATTACCTTCACCAATGGACTCTGCAAACTGAGATTTGTCCTTCAGACCTTTGGTCAACACATTGAGCGCTTCGTGCGCCTGCCCCAATTCATCACGTGAGTTCACTTTGTGAGCCTTGGGAAAACCACCTTTGGCCAAGGTCAACGCATTGAATTTAATCAGATTGATATTTCGCGTGATTTTATTGATGTGATAAGTCAGCACAATCCCACCAGTGAGTAAAATCATACCAAACAATAGCACCAGTGCCCAGGAACTTTTAGCTATCTCAGCGGTAATGTGTTTATTGTTGGAAGCCACGATATCATCCATATATGGAGTAAACTGATGGATAGCCTCACGCAATTTCCCATGCAATCCGTCCGTTTCGTCTAACCCTATCTTTTGTTGGATGTCAACTACTTTTTTGAATCCTGTTTGGTATTGGCCTAGCTTTACTAAAATCTCCTGTTTCTTTGACTGACTACCGTTCAATTGAGCCAAATGGTTTTTGAAATCAATAATCCCTTGTTCGAACTTACCCAGGTATTTCATGTCTTTTCTTAAGAAAAAATCCTTTTCGTGCCGACGAAGCATCAGCATATAATATTTATCATAGACAAATTCTGCATCCTCCACCTCATGAATGGCCTGCCTTAGCTGTCCCTCCAAACCATGATCTTTAAATCCTTTTTCTCTGATCATTTCTGCCAAAGTATTGAATGCTGAAGCATAATTTCCCAACAGCATTTGCATGCTATCTATTTTTACCGACTCAATTCGGTGACTTAACCTTAGGCTGTCCGTTTGTTCAATTAGTTGAGAGACTCGTTCATTAAGCGCTGAAAGGTATTTACTTTTTCCTTTGGTAATGAATGACTCGTTTTTATAGTCTCTAGCTAGAAAATCCTTTTCATGCTTCCTAATTTCCAATACACGGAGTTGGATGGTTTGCAAAGACTCTTTGGTCTCATGAAGCTCTCGAATGTTCTGGAAAGTAAAATAAGTCCATATACCAAAAATCAATGTCAGTGCATAGGGAATGAGAAATTTTCCCGACAAGCCTCTAAATAAATTCATAGCCTTCTCCTCAGATGATGTTAATAATTCCACGGCTAAAATAAATTGGCTATGCTATCATGAGGTTAATGGAATATTAAGTTTTGATTGTAAAAGGCTAAGGCTAGAATATGACTATTTTTGATCTAATTCATGCGAGACCTTCTTACTTATAAGTCTAATCCTTCGAAGAGAATTTTTCAGCTGCTATTGTTGATTTTAGCCGGCGAATCCATTTTCTTTTTACCCTTCGTTTTGGCTCGTGTATTCCGCCCCACCTTTTTAGCCGTTTTTGAAATCACTAATCTGGAATTGGGTACATTATTCTCCATTTACGGAGTGATTGCGATGATTTCTTACTTTTTTGGCGGTCTACTGGCAGATCGTTTTCCTTCTAAGACACTGTTGGTCACGGCACTCACAACTACTGGTCTGGGTGGCATAGCACTGAATTTTACCACCTCTTATTCGGGGCTATCCTGGCTCTACGCCTTTTGGGGATTAACCACCATTTTACTCTTTTGGGCGGCGCTCTTGAAAACCACAAGAATTCTAGGCGGGCAAGATTTTCAAGCCAGAGCATTTGGGCTACTGGAAGGAGGAAGAGGACTCATAGCGGCATTCGTTGGCTCTATAGCTGTGAGTATTTTAGCCTTTTATCTTCCTGCTGATGATTTGCCAACTTTAGCTGAGCAACAATTTGCCTTTCGACAAGTCGTGTTTTTCTTTTCTGGTTGGGTGATTTTAGTAGGAATTCTAATTGCCATTTTCCTGAAAAACTCCTCTTCCAATTCTAACCAAACGACAAAGCGCATCACTTGGCATGAGTTCAAATTGGTAATGCGTAAGTCAATAATTTGGTATCAAGCGGTTATTATTATTTGTGCCTACACGGGCTACAAAGTGACTGATGATTTTTCCTTGCTGGCCAGTGATGTGTTGGGATTCTCTGATGTTGCCTCCGCTCAAGTGGGAGCTATGGCACTTTGGATGCGCATGATTACCGCTATTGCCGCAGGTTTTCTGGCAGATCGAATAGGTCAATCATCTAAAGTAATTTCCTGGGGATTTGGTATCATGATAGTTAGTGGAGTGGTGATAGGTTCTGGATTACTACCCAATCAACCTACATTTTTCTATCTTTTGTCCATTACAACTACATGCTTGGGGGTATATGCTGTTCGAGGGTTATATTTTTCCTTAGTTCAAGAGGCTCACATTCCACTAGCAATCTCTGGCACCGCTATCGGCTTCATATCTGTAATAGGGTTTACCCCAGACATTTTCATGGGTCCTTTGATGGGTTATTTACTTGATGAATATCCAGGTGCACTGGGTCATCAAATGGTGTTTTTGGCCTTGGCTGGTTTTGCTTTTATTGGCCTTTTAGCTACGCATCAATTCAGAAAAGTCAAATCCTATTAAACCGCTTTTCCCAGTATGTGTAGCATTCTAAAATGACTTTTAATTGCATCGAAGAAAGTAGGGAATTCATTGTATTGAATATCAAAATCTTGAGCCGTACCACGCACAATATCTGAGATACTTTCATAATGTACATGGCAAATATTAGGAAACAGATGATGCTCAATCTGATAATTCAATCCCCCAATCAACCAGGAAAAAAGTCTCCCTTTCTTAGCAAAGTTGGCGGTCGTATTCATTTGATGAATAGCCCAGCAATTATCTATACTTCCATTTTCATCAGCTTGATAAAACAATGTTTTGTCTAATACATGAGCTGACTGAAAAATCAAGGCAAGGATAATCCCGCAAATAAAGTGCATGATAAGAAAGCCAATCAATACTTGCCACCAGGGCATACTCAAGATCAACATGGGTAAAGCCAAAGTAGCCCCCAAATAAATGATCTTATTCAACGTAATTTGAAGCACCGCTCCATTTAACGTCACCCCTTGACCTGAAAGTAGATTGTTTTTATTGAATCTTGATATTTGCTCAAAATCCTTGCTGAAAGTCTTATATAAAGAAAGTAATCCATACAAAAACGGAGCATAATAGGCTTGGTATTTATTGATATTTCTTCTTGGTTGATTCGGTGAAAACCTTAAAATCTGGTTATTCAAATCTTCGTCATATTCGTGCACATTCGTGGACGAATGGTGCAACACATTGTGCTGAATTTTCCAGGTAATATGATAAGAGCCAATCACATTGAGCAAATACCCTAACCAACTATTTACAGACTTCTTCTTAGAATAGGCTCCATGATTGGCGTCGTGCATGATGGACAATCCAATCCCACACATACCTAAACCCATAACACTCCATAGCAACAGCATCATCCAAAATGATTGGATCATACCGGAAACGAGTATCATGAAAGGAATAAAATACAACCCAAGCATGAAAGCAGTTTTTAACTGCATATTGGTATCGGCAAATTTTGAGATTTTTTTATCCAAAAAATACTGATTGACTCGCTCCTTCAATTCACTCACAAAATCCACTTCTATGGACCTATCAAACCTCACAACTGCTTTCCTCATATTCTTCTTAATGCTACCAACTCGGAAGATACGGGAACTAGACTTACCAAGGGCTAACATTATGAGAATATCGAGGAGTTATCTGGATAATGCTTAAAAAATGAGGTTTCGAAGGATTAACCTCTTATTTGAATTCAATCATTTTTTTTATTTATCTCTTTAAGTATTTGTGCTAACATTTGATTAAACACATCAGGCTGTTCAACCATCGGAAAGTGTCCGGTTTGGCTCATTTCAAAAACACTATACTCCAGGCCAGTATTTTGGAGGCCAACCGTATCAACCGGTGACATATCACTGGATATAAGAAAGAGCGGGATATTCAAATTTGTCAATCGTTCTTGTTCAGAATAGGGATAATCCAAATAAGTCTGAATGGCTGGGATAGAAGTTTCTGGATTGGCTGCTCTGTAGTCGTCCACAATCCTCTTTCTAACCAAACTATCCGCCCCCTCATAAATCAGGTACTGATCTACATAAACGGATGAATTATTGGCAAAATCAGCTTTCAGCCATTCTACAAAACCATCGGCTTCTGCTTTCAATTCGTCATTCAGCTTTTGCTGAACTTCTTTGTAATTATCCACCCCAATCAAAGCAATAACCTTATCATTGTCCTGAGCAGCCTCCAAAATGATGCGACCACCCATCGAATGTCCAATCAACATCACTTTTTTTGATTTAAGGTGATTAATCAAAGCATTGATGTCCTTAGCAAAAGAGTCAATGGAAAATTGGCCTAAAAGGTTCTTAGAACTACCAAAGCCTGGTAAGTCCATAGCTACAATTTTATAATCTTTGCTAAATTCGTTTTGCTGTGCGTCCCAGTAGGACTTGTTGATATTCCATCCATGCACAAATAACAGTGTTATTTCCCCTTCACCAGAAATGTTGTAGCTAATTTCTGATTGTTCTGTTTTGAGTACTTGACTGAAAATTGAGTCTGAGCCTGCCTTATCCGACTGGCATGAGTAAAGGCACAGCATGGCAAATAATAAGTGTAAAACAAGTTTCATTGTTAAAAGTTTAGATCAAAAAAAGACCCGCTGGTTAAACGGGTCGAACTAATATTCTCAATGTCATTTCCGGCAATAGGGTTGCTTAGCTGTTGTCTGCTTGAAGACCAAGCACCTCAACGCCTTGTTTGAAAACTATATCTCTAGGAATGCCCGCCTCTCCTACTCGATCTAAGTCTTTTTGCAATTCGGGTCCGACAATTCCTTTTTCTTTAAATAAGGCATCGACACCAGCATAATCTCCGTCTCCTTGTAATTTCAAAATCACACCAGACAAAGAATTCATAGCTGCTTGAAACTCATCAAAATTCACTTTATAGGTTCCCTTCTCAGGATTGTAACTAAATGCATTTAGTTCCTTGAAATAGTTAAATCGAATCATATTGGCTTTACCGTGCGCACTGCTTGCTCCAAACCTAACCGATCTGAATATTCCAGCAAGAAAAGTAGTGTAGTAGTCCATCAGCTCCCCTTCGATTTCTCCTTTTTGCTGCAATTGTGTGACCATATAGAGACCAAGGATGTCAGCTTTGCCCTCTTCCAATGCAGAACCATGCTCTTTAAGTGCTTGTCTTACCGAACCACTCCCATCAATGGTATTCTTTATACCCAGTCCATGTGCCACTTCATGAAACATGGTATTGGCAAAAAAAGCATCGAATGTCACATGCTTTCTTTGCGACTCGTCAATCAGCAAGTTATTGATAGGCACCATGATCTTATCAAACTTGGCCCGCATCGCATTCTTCAATTGAAGTCTACGTGTCCCTTTTTCTAGCTGAACTCTTTCATCATTTGGAAGGTTAATAGCGATAGTCTTTCCACCTGAGTTACAATCACCTGCATAGTAAATCACATCATAGGCATTCAGATCAGAATCTGTTCCCGGAGACTCCTTTTTATATTCATTTGATACCGGAAGGTTCTCCTGCAATTCTGGTAAGAAGGAGACAAATTTTGCCAAACGCTCGCTCCATTCCATGTCTTTAATCAATACATAAGCCTCATGTGCAGCTTTGTAGTTGTACAATTTGTCCTCGTAATTCTCTATAGGCCCCACTACAAAATCAATCATATTGGACTTCATATCCATCCAAGCTAAATCACTAGCGAGATAATCATCTGACAATAAGGCGTCAGCTCTTAAATTTAAGTAGGCTTTAAAACCGCTATCCTCAGCTAACTCTGCTGCTTGTCTAAGCAAATGCGCGGCTTGTTTTACTTCCTTCGCGAAAGCCTCATTGAATGGAACGGCATATAATTCACCAGCCTCATTCCTTCGAATCAAAGTATAAAGACTGGTTTTGTTCGGATCATCGAAAGCTTCAAACTCCTCTTTTGTCATATCGACAGGGTAATACTGCGCTCCCGCCGGTTTTTCACCAACCCCTTTCACAAATGATTCATCAGCTCTAAGTCGATCCCAAGGGCCATAATTTATCGTTGCGAATTGTTTAGTTGCCTCATCTGGCAGACTGCTAAGCAAGGCATTCTTATCTCCATAGGCTTCCTTCCAAAAAAGGTCATCCATTATTTTAGACACTTCTATTAGAATGGGAATCATTTGACGCTGATTGTCAGATAAATGGCTTAAATCAGCTGTCAACGTATATTCTGAGTACTCATTCACCCGTGCTGACATATCGATTGACGGGGTTTCTTCTGGTGTTTCTTTAGGCATACAAGAGAAAAGTGTGGCTCCCAAAGCCAGACAGACACTAATTTTTTTCATTTGGATCATGTTTTTTTGTGGATGGTGAAGATAACAAATGCAGAGAGTAAATTAAAAAGCCAACTAAGTCTGATTTGAACTAATCCAAGAATTATATCGTTTACTTTCAGTAAAAATGCCATTTAGGTACGTTTTTTGCTAAACAAAACGAAATGAATTGGACAAAACCCAGATATTTAGAAAAATCGGGTTATATTCCATTTAGAAACTTATAATCAACAATTCACGTTGATTAGAGATGTAAACTAGAAATATTAAGTATGGCGATGGAGCAAAAGCAAAAAGGAAGACCGGCAACTAAACCGGTAGCATTGAAAGAAGGATACTACATTGAATTAAGAACAAAAGGGTCTAGCTCAGCTATCAAGCTGCGCAGAAATAGCATGGCCGAAATCGAATTCGCTACTAAGCAATATGAGAAAAGTAAAATTGTAAACTACCTAGGCCAGGTAAAAGATGGTAAATGGGTAGATGGCAAAAATAAAGGCAAGAAAACCTCCTCTTAATTATTAGTTAAAGGTATTTAGTCACATCTATAACCTTCATTCCTGCGGTTTTCGCTGCTTGGATGCCTGGTTTCCCGTCTTCAAATACTACACAGTCTACTGGATCTACATTGATCAACTCTGCGCATTTCAGAAATGTCTCTGGATGTGGTTTGTATTGGACAACTTCTGTAGCCGTAACAACATGGGTGATATATTTTGAAAGATTGAACCGCTCAAAAAGTTCGTCTACAACTTTTCTATTGCTTCCCGTACCTACTGCCATTGGAAGTTTGTTTTGGTAGTCTTTGATAATTTCAAACACAGGAGATATCAACTGAATTTTATCAAGATTGCTTTCTACAAATAACCGCTTCATTTCAAGCGCCTGTTCAATATCAAAGTCTTTGATTTGGTAATCCTTCTCAATCATTCTCATGGTGTCCTTTGTAGGGATTCCCCCTCGACTTTCAAAGACATCTTTTGGATAATCAATTCCATAGGGGGCTAAGGCATGATTATAACCTTCATGATGCAGGGGCATAGAATCCAGAATGGTTCCGTCTAGGTCGAAAATCAAGCCCTTGACTCCCGAAGGAATTGGAATGGTAATAGTTTGCATTGGTTTAATTTTGTCGCAAACCTAATGGGAAAGGGAACAACATACAATTTCAAATTGTTAGCCTATTGTTAATTTGTAATTTTCTAAAAAAACATGATCGATCTTCGAATAACTACCAAATACGCAGAAGAATTAGAATGGAAGTCTCTTCTTGAAGAGTGGTGCGCTTCACATAAAATTACGACAGATCAATCGCTGATAGAACCAGAACTTCATGAAGGTAAGACCATAGTGATCGGAATAGATTCAATCGAAAAATTCCTAAAAGAATACAAGGCATTTATGGATGATTGGAATGACTGTAGGTGCGACAAGTGGATGGATTCCTAATCAATCCGAATGAACCAAGTAAAAGTAGGTCTCATCGCTCTCAGAAGAATAAAACGTTGCATTTTTCCCGAATACAGTAGTAATAGATTCTGTATAACAATCATCTTCGATAATACATTCCAATAAGCTCATTGAATTGAGTAAATATTGATAAGACACTTTGGGTGAGCCATGAGCTCCATATAATGTATAGCTCTCATCAATAATTGTAAGAAACTTTTCCATACTTCTTAAATAGGTTCTTAAATCCCCAGCATCGAAAGCAAACAAAGCACCGCTATATAAGAAGTCCCCTGTAAAAACTGATTTCTTTTCGTGGTCTATAATTACTACAGACTCATCCGTATGACCTGGCAGGTTAACCAATTGAATGTGTCTGTCTCCTAAATCAATATCGGAGTTTAATGGTAACCATTCACTTACAGAGATCGAAGTAGGCCTTGAACCAACAAACAGCTCTGAACTACTGAATTCATAAACATCGTCTTCGTTCACACCCTCGAAAAGGAAAGATAATTTTGGTAAGGCAATCTGATCAAATTCATTGACATTCTGATTGTGATCAAAATGAAAATGCGAAAGCAAAAGTGTCACTGGAAGATCAGTAAGTTCCTTCACTTTATACATCATTCGACTACCATCCTGTCCTTTATTTTCACCCGTCCCTGTATCAAACATGATCGCGCGCTCTGATCCAGTAATCAGATAACTTACATTGCCTTGAGAGCTTTTAGGCTCCTGTAAAGCCCAGGTTCGATTGTCAATCGATGAAACGACATACCAATCCTCTACAGGATCAGGTATTGATACTGAGTCATTATCCTTTGAACATGCGAATGATAATAAAGTGAATAAAAGAATAGCATAGGTAGGTTTACACATCATTTGTTAGGTCAAAAGTGAATCGGCGTAAGATAATAATTTCGATATATATACCCTCTTTAATGCTCTATGCCCATTGAATATGTCGCTACTTTGACTGTTTTTGGAGCAATGAAAACAATGAAACGGGAGTCAATCCAAGAAATCTCTGAAGCTTGTTCAACTGAAGTGTTTGATCTTTCACCAATTCCTCATAGCTCAGTGAAAGTAGGTCATGCTGATTGAGGGCTTTCAGCACTTTGCTTCTGTTTTCATTTGATTTGTAGACATGCAAGTCAAATTCTTTTTCCTCGAAGGGCACTTCAATTTCCTTATTCATTTTCCCACCACTCCAATCGCCTGTTTTTTCGGCAGTTTTTAAAGAGTGAAAAGTTGCCCGAATATCTTCACGGCTAAGGTCAATTACCTTAATCTTCTTGTTGGAAACTAACTCATCAAACACATAAAGGAATCGACTCTCACATAACTGTTCGTAGAAAATTTTACAACCAATGGCCTGAATAGATGAGTGATGGCTACGCCAAATTGTTGGTTCTAGTGCAGAAATGTTATCTTTTTCACTAAGCACTTCGCCATAAGATAGTATCTGTGGATTGGAATTCAATAAAGTATGTAGCCACGTTGAACCCGTGCGTGGGTCACATAGAATTATAAAACGCTGGAAATCATTGGTTCGATTAAAAGGCCACTTTCTCAGCAACCACTTTCTTTTAAGCACCAGTTGTGTTTTCCAATAAATTCTACTTAAGAACAAAACTCTATCAATGTTAATTTTTTACCGATTATTCGGTGTGCCTTTCATATTGTAGGGAACACATGCTAAGTTAGTAGTTAATGACCAAGATCAATTCAAGTCTTAGTAAAGAGGTAAAATGAAAATACTTAAATGGATTATAGTTGCTACCGCTTGCTGCGGGTTTATTGCTGCAGTTCTCACCTATTACCCAAAATTGGTGATCATGTCCGGATACGCGGCCAAAATAGTTTGTTCCTGCACATTTATCGGTGAGATGGATGAGGAAACAATCATCAACAAGGAATTGAATTTCAAACCGCTTCAGTTGATCACATTTAAAATTGATAAAAACAAAAAGACTGCCACAGCTTCTGTATTCGGGCTTCATCCGAAGACGGCTGTATATAGAGAAGGATTAGGTTGTGCGCTACTTACCGATCTAAAAGCTAATGAAGCCTTCAGCAGTGATTTCACTCTTCACGAACAAAAACACGACAGCTTAATACATTGGTTCGAAAAAAGAACAGTCTCTACTACCTCATCATTGGCAAAGGCCATCAATGATGCCTTTATCGAAAATGACCCTAATTCCCCGACAAAAAACACACGAGCCGTTGTAATTCTACACAAAGGTCAACTCATTGGTGAACAATATGCTACCGAAGTGAATCAAGATACCCCGCTATTAGGCTGGTCAATGACTAAAAGTTTGACCTCAACCCTGTTCGGCATTCTATCGGATAATGGTGATTTAGACATCAATGACAAAACAAACATTCCAGAATGGCAAAACGATAGCAGATCAGAAATCACGTGGAAACATCTGCTGCAGATGAATAGCGGACTAAGATGGAAGGAAGATTATACCGACCTCAGTGATGCAGTTACCATGTTGTTCAATAGCGACGCTATAGGTCAATATGCTAAGAGCGTACCTGCAGAATCAAAACCAGGAACAGTTTGGAATTATTCGTCGGGAACAAGTAATATCCTATCCAGTCAAATGAAGAATTATTTTGGCTCTCAAGAGAATTATCTCAAGTTTCCATACGATAGCCTTTTCGGTCGATTGGGCATGTATAGCATGAGGATAGAGACAGACGCCACCGGGGATTTTGTTGGTTCTTCTTATGCATGGGCAACAGCTCGAGATTGGGCCAAGATTGGCCAACTCTATCTTCAAAATGGAGTTTGGGAAGGCGAAGAAATAATATCTCCAGAATGGGTTTCATTCATTCAAGAACCAGCAAATGGATCTGACCAACTTTATGGTGGGCATTTCTGGATCAACAGCGGAGGCCGTTTTTCTAATGTCCCTCTTGATGCTTATAGTATGAATGGCTTCCATAGTCAGCGCATCATGATCATCCCTTCTCTGGATCTGGTGATTGTCCGACTTGGCGTAACCTATAAGCGAGGAGATTTTGATTTTAATGATTGGTACGGGAAAATAATAAGTGCGGTAGAAAAAGACTATTAGTCTTCACAAATCAGCGAATCGTAGACTTCTTCACGATAGGCCTCTGAGAATAGCTTTGTACCGTTGGTATCGTAATATACTACTACATAAATATCTGCCTCAGATACTGCTGTTTCTGTGAAATACAACTGCGTTTCGTCATTCCCTAAATTGATCACATCGTGGAAAACGGTCGGTATAATCATGCCTTTTGCACTATGAAAAACCCCATATCCCTCTTCCTTTCGGATAAGGAGAATTTTTTCTTCTGGAGTATCCTTGATAAACTCAAAGTATCTTATCTCAGACAATGTTTTAGAGCCGTCGGTCATACTGACAATATTCCAACTCCCCTCCTTCAGTCCTAAAAAACTACTATCTGACCAATATTTTATTTGCTCGAATTCAGGCTCGACTCTAATTACGTTCAAGTTATCAAGCAGGCCATATTGACCATTTTCATTAACAATGAACATATTCTCATTGTAGGGTTTGATTTTCTCCTGGTAATCCATTCTTAGTAATACGCGATCTCTAAAGTTATACGCGCCAAATTTTCCATTATACAAAACTGGAGCCACCGCATTGTTAGCCTCACTAATTGCATCATACCTAATGCGCATGATCAAACGACCATCTAAGCCAACAGCCCCATACTTGTTGTACTTCTTTACATAAAAGGCGCTATCAGAAATATATCCAAGTTCGTCGCAAGTCAATCTAAATTGCTCCAATCCATTCTTATATAAGATATTTTCATCGCGCTCCTTGACTACCAAAAAATGTGTGTCAGTTTTTACTTTTGGTCCAATAGATTTGAGATACTGCCCCTCAGTGATCTCTACTACCTCCTTGTTTGGAAAAATTGCCAATCCATCCTTTCCCCTAAATACAATAGCTATATCCTCTCCTAATAGTTTCAATGAATCAACTCCAATAATGGGTTCATCGTAGATGTTTTTATTGTACACAAACCATTTCTCATTTCTTGTTAAACCTAACCATTCATCATTTTGCATGACACCCTGATAAGTATTGGCTGAAAGTTCTCCAAGTCTCGGGTCGAAAGTGGTATAGCCATCTGATAATTCAATTACCCACGTTTCATGTTTTGTATTAATTCTCTTAGTTGAATCTGGTGTGATAATTTTCAACTGATCATTCAGCAATACCTCGCTATCCTCCAGAAACCCTATGATATACTTTTCATTAATCCATTCAACTTCTTCAAAAGGTAGATTCAAATTAAAATTCACTCCCTCAAAACTCTTGATTTCAAGAAGATTAGAGACACCGAATTGTTCCCCCTTCTGGAACACCCAAAACGGACCCTTGATGTAAATATCATCGTATGTAGCTTGAATATATTTTTTTCCGGTCACAGACATCACACCATGCTTTCCCTCTACCTCAAAAACTAACAAACTATTCCCCAAAAGCTCAAGGCCATCATATTCTGCATTCAACAATCTAAACCCTGACTTGTGAATCAGTCCCACTTTCCTATCCTCTTCGACAGCCAATAAGCCACTACCAAGATCTTCTACTCGGCCATCAAACCCGTCAAAAACTACCTCTCCATTACGGTTGATCAACTGTCTCTCACCCGCTCTTTCTACCAACAGCAATTCATCAAGGATATTTCCGCAGCGGTATTTTTCATTCACTTTGGAAAAAGAATTAGCTAAGAATTCTTCACCATTTAAATCGAGAAATTCGAAACTTCCGTTCCGATGGGCCAACGAAATTGGTTTGCGATTAAGCCGTTTAAGCTGATGGACAGAATCTACAAAACTCGGCTTAATTACTAGTTCCTTAATCAGAGCCGAAAAGCTTGTCTCATCTAAATAGTAAAGCATACTTTGCGCACGTTGCGAAAGAACTGGATTATCATATTTTCTGAGAAAATCAATTATTCGACCAGGATTCAGCTCACCAACATAGTCTTCAAAAATTTTGCGTTCTATGGAATGGCGGTAAGGTGTTTGGGGTTCATCAAGGAGAAATTGCTCAAGATCTTCAATTTTCCCAGAGCTCGTTTTATCTTCAAATACAAGCTTATCATACTGGATTTGGGCTTTTTCAGCTTGAGCCGCATTTGGATATTCCTTCAAAAAGTCGGCATAGGCTCTCCAGTTGTGTGTAGCTTCAACCTCAGCAAATACCAACTGGTTTCGAATAGCCACGGCCTGATCGACATCAGCGGCATCATTGTAAATTTCTATAAAATGCTCGTAGGCTTCAATATCGCCTTTGTTAGACGCCACCACAAAAGCCATACTGTCAATAGCTATTTTTTTATTTTTCAGATCATATTCGAATAGATCAGCATCTTCCAATTCATCAAGGTGATCTTCATTTTGAAGCTTAATATGCTGACAGGCATATTCAATATAAAAATGTGCCGTATCTAAATGATACTTCGGGTAGTTCTCATTGGAATAAAGTAGTGCCCACATATACTCCGTAGCCGGATTCAGGCTATCATCCTCCATAGACTTCAGGAGAATATCTTCCACCTTTTCAAAATCACCCTTATCATAGGCGCGTAGCGCTTGCTTAGTTTTCTCAGCAAAAATATTCTCAGAAAACAATGAAAGGCCACATAATACCAAGAGGAAAACAAATCCTTTTTTCATATTGTCGCTAAAATACATAGAGTCATTGACACCATTGCACTAATATTCGGTGATCGATTTGATCTCAATTCTAAATTAGACTTTATACCATAAATTCGCTATTAATACCATAACGATCCAATCATCTAATGACTACTGAACAACTCAACAAATATTTAGGAAATATTGATTTATATCTATTGGATCAGGTCCTAAAGGGTAAAATCAAGTCTGACGCTAAAATTTTAGATGCTGGTTGTGGTGAAGGAAGAAACCTCATTTATTTCCTAAACAATGGATTTGATGTTTATGGTGTAGACCAAAATCCTGATGCAATTCGGATGCTACAATTTATCATTGGTTCGAACTATTCCCATTATGCTAAGGATCGCTTTCAAGTTGAGCAGTTAGATCAACTCCCTTATACAGATCGTCAATTTGATTATATCATTTGCTCTGCTGTACTGCATTTCGCTCAATCGGAAGAACATTTTTGGCAGATGTTTAATGAATTAGATAGGATTCTTGAGGCTAATGGAACCCTTTTTATTCGAATGGCCTCAGACATAGGACTTCATGGGCATGAAAGTCTGGCGAACGGTCGATTTTATTTACCCGATGGCAGCCAAAGATTTTTAATAAACGAGACCATCATTTCAAAAATTAGCGCAGATTATAACTTCACTAAAATTGAACCCGTAAAAACGGTGGTTGTAGAAAATCAAAGATGTATGACTACGCTTGTGTTGAAAAAAAATGATCAATAGAAAATTGACAATTGTAGCATATTGCTTCCGTCCGTCCGTTATCTTTTCGTTGATTCCATTAAATTTACCTCGTTGCACAGGTATACATGATTAAAAAAACAATTCTACTTTCACTCTTTTCACTGATCACATGGGTCAGTCAAGCACAAAGCTTTTTGGGCTGGCAATTGCACGATCGTTACTTTTCGATTTATGCAGGCACAGGGTGGACAGGGTATATGGGAGATGTAACTAATGGAAGTCCATTCTCTGAAGGACTTTCACACATGAATTTTGGAATTGAAGCGAGGTTATTAACTCGTATTGGTGCTAGAGTACAATTCTCTCGATACAAGCTAGAAGGAACAGATGAAAATGCTGCGGACAGCTCTTTCAACAGACAAAGAAACTTATCTTTTCACTCGACCAATTATGAATGGCAAGTGGAAGGGGTTTATTATTTCCTAAAGTATAGAGGCAAATACCACAAGAGACGAACTTACGAACCCTATATCGCAGCAGGTTTCGGAAAAACCTATTACAACCCGAAAGCGGATTTGACGGACATCAATGATGTAACTACTACCTATGACTTGAGAGAGATTGGTACCGAAACTGAATCCTATGGCAAATCAGCCTGGATCATTCCAGTCAACTTAGGTGTGAAGGCTGCGTTGAACGAATTTCTAAATTTATCTCTTGACTTAGGCTATCGTTTTACATTCTCAGGCCATTTGGATGATGTCTATGGCTACTATGCAGGTCCATTTGAAGATGGTAGTATTGAAGCTTCATTGAGCAATAGAAAAAATGAAGTGCCCGAAATAAACAAAGAAGCGTACGACGCTATGGTACCCGGAGCTCAACGAGGTAACGGAAAAAATGATGGCTATTTTTTGATCAATGTAAACCTAGAGTTATATCTGCCACAAGACCTATTTAGAGGAAAAAATGGACGTCAAAGAAAAGAGAAAATTTTAGGAAAACCTTCTGCTTACGATAAGAAATAGGAACGCTGCAAATGATCAAGTACATACTATATTTTAGCTTACTAGTTTCCTTTGACTCTTTGGGTCAAGACAAGATAAAACTGGCCAAACTCAAATACGACGGAGGCGGAGATTGGTATGCCAACAAAACAGCGCTCCCAAATCTGGCTTCTTTTTGCAATAGGCACCTCCGCATGGATCTGGACAAAGTAGATGAGGTCGTGGAGGTGGGTAGCCCGGATATTTTTCTATATCCATACATTTATTTGACCGGTCATGGCAATGTGGTATTCAATTCGCGACAAGCAGAAAACTTACGTAAGTATATGATCGCTGGTGGTTTTCTACACATTGATGACAACTATGGGATGGACCAATTCATTCGACTGGAAATGAAAAAAGTTTTTCCTGAGCTGGAATTTGTAGAGTTGCCTTTCAATCATCCCATTTACGACCAGAAATTCAAATTCAAAAATGGTTTGCCAAAAATCCATGAGCACGACGGCAACCCTTCTCAAGGACTGGGGCTTATCTACGAAGGTCGTTTGATCTGCTTTTATTCCTATGAATCTGATTTAGGTAATGGCTGGGAAGATCAGTCTATCTACAATGATCCCGAAAGCAAACGACAAGAAGCTCTAAAAATGGGTGCTAATATCTTGTCTTATGCTTTTATGAATTTTTAATCAAGGTTTTTTTCACAGAAGCAAATAAGAAGCTTTCAAAACATATACTTACCCTTGGCTACCCCCTTTTTTCCATCATTCTTCGATTATACAAAGTCAAACCTTTCAATCTTTTTAAATTCACTTTCCTTTTCCGCATGAGCATATCTTAGGTCATGTTCTCGTTGCAAATTCATCCAAAACTCTTCTGTGGTACCAAAAAATTTTGAAAAGCGAATAGCTGTATCAGCAGTTATTGACCGCTTTCCTTTAACAATCTGACTAATTCGAGTCTGCTGAACACCAATTTCCTTGGCTAGTTTATAAGCGGAAATGCCCATAGGCTTCAAGAATTCCTCTTCCAATATTTCTCCCGGGTGTATGTTAGTTTTCAACATTAGTGATAATCTATTATTTGAACATCCTGGGCATTTGAATTAACCCATTTAAAAATAAACCTCCATTGATCATTGATACTAATTGCCCAATATTCACTGAGGTTTCCTTTTAACTTATGTAAGCGATTGGAAGGTGGAATTTTCATATCTTGAATATCACCAGCGGCACTTATCATTATTAATTTTCGTAAGGCTTTATTGGCAATTTCAATACTCCACTTTTTCGTCCTTACACCATTCCAAACTTTTTCAGTATGCTTACAACCGAAACTTTCAATCATATTGACAAATATAATAATTACTATCTTATTACGATAGTATCTCGATAAGATATTAAATCAATCAACTCGAATATCAAACTGATCTAATAAACCAATGAGCCCTTCTCTAGAGAATATTGCTTTAGAGACTTTATTGCTGTGGGGATTGATAGAAAAATGAAGTGCGGTACGTAAATCAGCCTTTTCAAGATTGGTTTGATCGAATTGAGCTTTAGCCAAGTTGCATTCCAAAAATTTTGATTCGCTCAAGTCGGCCTCGACAAAATCAGCCTCTTCTAAGCTGCAATTATTGAATGTGACTCCTTTCAATTTGAGTTGATAAAAAGAAGCTAAATTCATCAAACACTTCTCAAAGTTCATCTCTAATAAAAATGGATTACAAGAAGAAAAATCTACACCTTGTAGTTTGCACCCTACAAACCGAACGTCCTTAAATGCCGTATCACCCAACTTCACTCCTGAGAAATCGCAGTCCTCAAAATCACAATCCATAAACACTCGGTGAGACAAATTAACCTCGGTAAATAGGCAGTTTTTGAAATTACAACTTTCATATTCTCCATTGGAAAATCCGTCTTGAGAATAATCTAAGTTTTCAAAAGTCTGGTCGTAAAAAGACTCCATACTTTAGGAATTTTTGGATTCATATTCTGGACAATCAATTCTAATCTCCTCGCTACTGAGTGATTGGTTGAGGAAATGACAATAATCCTGATCAGCCTTTTTCTCATAAAATTGACATGAAAAACACGTACGCTGTACACTGAGTATTCCTGACTGATTGAGCTGAAAGATCAAATTCGATAAGGAATGGTAAATATTAGCCAATTGGGTAGCGTCTAACTTCTCTAGTTCTTTTCCTACAGGAGCTGCAAATTGCTCGATACCTTCCAATATTTGTTTCCCTGCAGTTGTAAGTCCAATAATATAGCTTCTACTATCTCCCCCAGCATCTTTCTTTTCGATGAGCCCTTTGAGTAACAGAACTCTAACCGCATCGCTGACGGTGGGTTTGGTCACATTAAACTCCTGAGCCAAATAACTCACCTTGCACAACTCTGGTTTGTGATAGGCAACAAATACCAAAATTTGAATTTGAATTGGGCTTAATCCGGTGGCTTTGGATTGATCCCATAAAAGCGTTTTGAAAACTTCTGAAATGCGCTCCAGCCCTACGACCACTTTACTCGTTAGGTTATGCTGCTGCGACTCCGTATCAAATGCACTATTTTTCATAAAATTGTCCAGCGAGCATAATGCCCGCCAGACAAAGTTAGTATTCCTAATTAGTAAGTCAAGCTTCAACACAAATTTATCATTGGAACTTTGTTATGAGAGTATAAATCACAATAAATCAAGAAGTTACACGAATGAAGCATAGCAGAGCTATGATGATTGAGGGTAACAAAACAAAGTGTTTGATTTGAAGTGAGTTTTGCTCGGAATAGATTTTCCAATGACAATTTTGGGTTTAGTCACAATTTTCAAATTCGATGATATCGAAGCCTTTTTCCTCAATAGCCCGAACGGTCTCATCAGTCGCCCTTTCAATGTGGCAGAACTGGCACTTCCTTATCTCCACGTTTTCTACATCCAACTCCTTGCTTGCCAAAAACTGATTGGCGTATTCAAGGATTTGATCACTATCCTGCAATTCAGTTGAAACCAGAATATCAAAATGCATCAGTAAACCGTCGGTTCTATTGACATAGGTATCCCAAACAGCTATATCCATTACTCTTTGCTTACCTGATAGGGAAGAGACAAATCTCCACTAGCTATACTGTACACTTCATACACACCGAGCATCGGTTTGTCACTCAATGAAGTATTCACTTGCATATAAGCCGTCACGCCATCATAGCTAAACGACGATTGGTTATTCATTCGATACATCGGAACAATGACTCGGATAAATGCTCCATCCGTGACCACCTGAAAACCTGGCGAATCCATGTACATGGGCATACCGGGATTAGTTGGAGGAAGCAAAACCTCAGGATCAGAAGCATCAAACTGCTTTACAGCGAGCCCACCGTCCACTCTTTCATCCTCTACAAGAACCACCCAATGGGCGTGCCATTCTACCCCATCATTGTCATACACCTGATCATTGTTTTCATCCCACAACGGGGTGTCATCAAAATCGGGATGAGCGGTAAGCGCCATGGCCACAATTCCTTCTGTGGACGAAAAACCCACATCAGTAGGCTTTAGGTTTGTAGGAAAGACATAACCTAACACAGGAGCTCCATCCAACTGACCGGCCGCTGTAGGAACAGAAACACCAGCTGCTCCCTCTACTTCTATCTCCCAAACATTGATTCCAAACCTTTCCAAATTCGTGACTTGAACAGACTTAATCAATAGATTTTGATCTTCAGGATTTATATCCTGAGAATCTTCGCATGCCCCTACCGTAATCGATAAAAACATCAATGTGAACATAATTACATATTTCATAACATAATTTTAATAAGGATTCCTAACTTTAAGAATTAAAAAAATATTAAGCCTTCAAATCATCTAGTGAAGCACCAAAATTGATATGCAGAACGTTACCAGATGGAGTAACTAATGCCGGCACTGACTTTACACCTGCTTCTTCCGCAGTACTCACTTTTCCTTTGTCTTCACCGAGATGAACAACCTCTACTGCATTAGCATCAATTAAACCTAAAATTTCCTGCTCGGCACTTACACATACCGGACAACCTGCGTGATAAAAAACTGATTTGTTCATAATTATTCATGTTTTGTGTTTGACGATATTGTCAATGCAATTATAGTAAGGATTCCTTACTATAAACAAATTAAAATGAATGATTTTTAAAAAAAACTTACTTAATCCGCTATTACAACAAATGAAGGCGCATAATTGTAGCCTGATTTGGTCAGCGCTCTTTGGTCTGAGCCGTCTGCATTCATCAAGTAGACTTGTTGATCGTTCCGTTTGTTTCCTCGTTCAAATACAATCAATGAACCATCTGGAGACCATTTAGGCCTAATATCCATCAGCGGGTCATTGGTCAGTCTTCTCGTTTTACCGGATGTCAATTCCATTGTATATATTTCCATATTGCCATGAAGATTTCCATAGTAGAGCATAACGCTTTTATCCGCTGAAAGCTGAGGCATAAGTTTATCTCCCTTTCCGGTCGTCAATTGGTTCCATCCAGATCCGTCTGGTTTGATGCTTATGATTTGATAGACGCCATTTATTTGACTGGAGTAATATATCCGATCATCAGATGCCCAACTCGGCATAGTGTTGTTTCCTCCTGTCGATAGCTGCTTGATATTATTACCATCTTTAGTCATAGTAAAAATCTCTGATCCTCCATTTCTACTTGACACGAAAACTATATGGTCACCATCTGGAGACCAAGAAGGACTATACTCTGCGCTGCCTGCATCCGTTAGTTGCTTGAACTCGCCTGACTCCAAATTCATTCGCCAAATCTTCCACCAGCCCTTGCGTTCGGATGTAAAGACCATCATCGTACCATCAGGAGACATCATGGGACTACTATCTTTCCTGGGGTGATTCGTAATTTGCTTCAGACTTCCCTCCTGGTTGATCGAATAGATATTGTCATTATTGTTCACTTGTTTGGTAAACAGCACTTCATAACGCTGAGCACAAACAGCATGCGACGAAACGATTAATAGGATCAGTAACTTTTTCATGGTCTCAAACGATCTAATCTATCCATTAGCGGTTGACCTCTTACATTCAATAAAAAATGCCCCACTCCAGGAAAAACCTCAAGGTTAGAATCAAGACCAAGCTTTTCAAACTTGGACTGCAGTGATTTACTACTACGTACCCAATAACCATCATCAGCCCCGACCAGCAATTGCACTTTGACATCCTCCAGTTTCTTGAAATTTTCGTCCGATGCAGAAACGCTAGCGGGCATCCCTGTTACACTATGAAACAATTCGGGTGCTGCCATCACCAATTTAAAGACTGGTGAACTATTGGCACTGAAACAAACGGCATGAAATTTACCACCTTCGATACTATAGTTCTTCTTTAGATAATTCCTAATAGTCAATAAGGCCTCCTTCTGTCCTGAGCCAAGGTATATAGTCGCATCTATCAAAATCCATGAATCGTTGGCCTTGAAATCTTTCCAATAATAAGAGCCTTCCATACTCTCCAGTTCGGATGGGCCTATGGCTACTGGATAAATTTTTGATCCATCATATGATTTGGGTAAATGCAGAATGAATTGGACTTTTTTACCACCTTCCGATTTGGTTGTGATCAGTTCGGATTGTGCCATGACATTTCCTCCTATCAGGAATATCAGCAGCGTATTGATTATTGTTTTCATACCACTAGTTTACTATCCCATTGGCATAATGTTCATCATAAAGTGACGACCAGTGAGATTAGGGATAAAGCGCTTTTACTTTGAACCTCCAATACTTGTCGGCTTATTCACCATAAAAGTCAGAAGACCCAATACGATATAAATCGATCCACTCAGGTATTTTTGGATGCCGGCAAACTTGTCACTTGTTCTAATATGCTTAGCCAGTTTACCAGACAACAAGACATAACACATGTCACTCACAAAGGCGATAACCAAAAATACCAGGCCCAAAAACAAAATTTGAGAGGTAGTTCCTCCCTTGTCTGCATTGATAAACTGAGGTAAAAAGGCAAAGAAGAAAATGGCCGACTTCGGACTTAAAGTATTTACCACAATTCCTTCATAAAAAATTCTACTAAATGATTTTCTTTCACCGCTGACAGATGTGATGGCAGTGTTTTTTTCAGTAAGCTTCTTGACCCCCAAATAGATGAGATACGCCGCCCCTCCATATTTCAATATAGAAAATGCAGTAGCTGAAGCTACCAATAATGCGGAAATCCCAACGGCTGCGGCAATCACATGAACCATCGCCCCAACTCCAACACCAAGTACCGAAGCCAAACCAGCTTTATATCCTTGTTCTATACTTTTCGTCATAATATAAAGCAATGCAGGACCAGGTACCACTATAAGAATAGTAGCAGCAGCAATAAATAAAAGGATGTTTTCAGGACTTGGTAAGATCATGTTCAATTGGTTTGTTTGGTTAAATATAAAAGAGGATTTTCAATATGAAACCAAGGCTTCACATTTTACTCACAAAGGGAAGGTTTAATACCCAGCGCCTTGCCTGTTAAAACAATTTCTTGTTTCATAGTAACTCCAGGGCTTGCTCCGAGATTGGTTGATTTTCCATTCACTTTCATTTAACTTCAAACTTATGAATACAAGAAAGGTTGCGATTGTTCCACCAGAAGAATTTTCTAAACTCAAATATCAGCAAGCGCCGGAAAGTACAGTCGGACTTCCAGCAGTCGCCTCAGCCATGAAACACATCAGCGAGGAGATTGGACTGATAGATGGGTTGAAAGTGCTCAATAAGATGAATCAGCATGGTGGATTCGATTGTCCGGGGTGTGCCTGGCCCGATCCCGACAAAGAGCGTTCTGCACTTGGCGAATATTGCGAAAACGGCGCCAAAGCCATTGCTGAAGAAGCCACCAAAAAACGTGTGGATGCAAGCTTTTTTAGAAACCATAGTGTAGAAGAAATCAGCCATTGGGATGATTACCATATTGGCAAATCCGGACGAATCACGGAACCATTCTATCTTGCCAAGGACAGCTCCCACTATGCTCCAATATCCTGGAAAGAGGCATTCGGAAAAATAGGCAGCAAGCTACAATCACTAGACAATCCAAACCAAGCAGCATTTTATACATCTGGCAGGACCAGTAATGAAGCCGCTTTTATGTATCAACTGTTTGCTAGAGCTTACGGCACCAATAATCTACCTGACTGCTCTAACATGTGTCATGAATCAAGTGGTACAGGTTTGACAAAAACATTGGGGATAGGCAAAGGCTCGGTAACACTTGAAGACATTCATCAATCGGAATTGGTGGTGGTCATCGGGCAAAATCCCGGCACCAATCACCCTAGGATGTTGGCCGCATTGGAAAAATGCAAACAAAATGGTGGAACAATAGTTTCTGTAAACCCCATACATGAAGCGGGCACCAACGTATTTGTTGACCCTCAAAATCCGCTGAAGATCCTGAAAGGTGGAACAAAGCTCGAAGACTTGTATCTACAAGTAAAAATCAATGGAGATGTGGCACTCCTGAAAGCGGCCCTACTTCTTATGCTCAAAGCAGAAGAAGATCGACCTGGAACTGTTTTCGATCATAAGTTCATAGAAAAAAAATGCGACAACTATCAAGCACTGATAGATCATTTGCATGCCTCTGATTTTGGTACCTGCGTGATTGAAAGCGGTCTAACCGATGAAGAAGTACGCAAGTTTGCAGATCTCCTGATAGCCAAGAAGAAAATCATTTTCTGCTGGGCCATGGGCCTCACCCAACACGAAAACGGTGTAGAAAATGTACAGGAGATCGTCAACATCCTTTTGCTCAAAGGAAGCATTGGAAAACCGGGGGCCGGCACCTGCCCAGTACGAGGCCATAGCAATGTACAAGGCGATCGTACGATGGGAATTTGGGAAAAGCCAAAGGAACCATTCCTGGCTAAACTTGATAAACAATTCCAAATCACGAGCCCAAGAGCTCATGGTTACGATACGGTAGAAACCATTCGAGCCATGAATGATGGACAAGTGAAAGTCTTTATCGGTATGGGTGGTAATTTTATTTCAGCTACACCTGATAGCGTATTCACAGGAGAAGCCGTAAAAAAATGTGATCTAACCGTACAAATTTCGACCAAGCTGAACCGATCCCACATCGTTACCGGAGAAGAAGCCATCATACTTCCTTGCCTTTCTCGATCAGAATCGGACTACCAAAATGGCAAACTTCAGTTTGTCACCACGGAGAACTCCATGGGTGTCGTTCAAAAAAGTGAAGGCAGCTTTGAGCCAGCTTCTGCCGACCTGAAAAGTGAACCTGCGATTGTGGCGGAATTAGCAAAAGCTACACTTCCCAAATCCCAAACGGACTGGGATCATATGATTTCAGACTATGATCACATCAGAGATCATATTGAGGCTGTCATTCCAGGGTTTGAAGACTACAATAAAAAAGTGAGAGTCAAAGGAGGATTTTATTTACCCAATGGGGCTCGAAATGGTGAATTCAATACTGATTCTCAAAAGGCAGTATTCACCGTCAATCCATTACCAAACAACACGATTGATCCTAACCATTTTGTCCTAATGACCATTCGATCACACGACCAGTTCAACACTACCATATATGGCATGCACGACCGCTATCGTGGCATTCACAATGAACGAAGAATTCTACTCATGAATCCGAAAGACATGCAAAAGCATGGATTTGAAAAAGAACAAGTGGTTCACTTGACTGGTCATTACGGAAAGGAAACTCGAGAAGCAAGAAACTTTAAAGTGATCCCTTATGATATCGCCAAGGGTTGTTTAGGCGCCTACTTTCCTGAAACGAATGTGCTCGTCCCAATCGATCATGTGGCAAGAGAAAGTAATACGCCGGCTTCGAAGTTTATTGAGGTGTCTGTGAGTAGTTGATTCAAAAGAGTACTTGCTGGTCAACAAGTTACTAAATACTTGAAAGCCATTTCGCCTTTTCATTTTTTGGCTTGTCCCAAAAAACGAAACAAAAAAAGACAAGGCTGTGAATAAATTCCTAAAATTCAGCTAGTTACTACACTTAAATCCAAACTCTCCCGATAAGCTACGCTTTCGGGATCAAACAGTGGATTTAAATTCGATTTTCTTACATCTGAATTTCTTAACGGAATTGATTCTAGGCCGATTTAATACCCCAAATTCTATAATATCTTCGCCTTTGTTGGAGTTGTCTCCAACAAACCGCTGAAGTATCAACAACAACCACTGCCTGATTCACAGCTATTCTGCAACTCTGAAAGTTTCACTCTTGGTTTGTCCTTCTTGGCTCCTGGTTTCTCTGCATAAACCGTTACACTAAAGATTCCAGTAGACCCACTTTTAAATTGAGCCAATCCTTCTTCGTCCAAATATTTAGATAAGATATCATCTGGAATGTCAATGGTTTTCTCCTTTTGAATGGTGATGTTAGAAAAACCCTGATCTTCTATAAACCCAAGATATTCCTCCTTCTGAATAGCACCAGACACACAGCCGGCATACATTTCCGCATCGTGTTGGAGGGCTTCTGGCAACTCTCCTACCAATACAATATCAGAGATACTAAAATGTCCTCCTGGCTTGAGCACTCGGAAAATTTCGGCGATGACATTCTTTTTATTGGGAACTAAGTTAAGTACGCAGTTGCTCACGATCACATCGGCAGTATCATCAGCTACAGGCATCTTTTCTATGTCGCCATAGCGGAACTCGACATTGTTGTATCCCAGTTTATCTGAATTAATTCTGGCCTTTTCGATCATCGGCTCTGTAAAGTCAATTCCAATTACTTTACCCGTCTCTCCTGTTTCATGTCTGGCGATGAAACAATCATTACCAGCTCCAGAACCCAAATCAATCACTACATCGCCCTTCTGGATATTAGCAAAAGCGGTAGGCAATCCACATCCCAATGCCAGGTCAGCATCAGCTTCATAGCCATCCACTGCACTATAATCATCCGTCATGATATTATACACTTCCCCAGATGATACTGTAGCCCCACAACAAGACGATGCATTAACAGCCGTTTCTTGCGTGGCTATCTTGGCATATTTGTCCTTTACGATTTGTTTTAATTCTTCTGATGTGCTCATGTCGTTTATATTTATTGTAAAAATACGATAGAGCAAATAAAAAGATTAAGAAACCTTAAAATTTCTATCCGAACATGACAACTATCATAATTTCTAACGTTGCTATCCGCTGACCCATAAGATATTTTCAAGAGGCTACCATTTGATCAAATATTTGAGGAATATTGCAATCGATTTACCAGTGTATGACTAGCAAAAAGAGAAAGAAACCTAATCGTAAAAAACAAGATCAAGCCAGTGGTTTAAGTTTACTGATCAATTGGTCTTTGAGACTCTTGGTCTTTGGATTGGTACTGTTTATTCTATTCTTCAGTGCCATTCATGCGGGCGTATTTGGCCCCATGCCAAGCAATGAAGATCTTGAAAACCTGATCAACTCACAAGCCTCTGAAGTTTATAGTCAGGATGGTGAACTCATAGGCCGGTACTTTCTTGAAAACAGATCGGAGGTTAAACTCGCAGATATTTCACCAGACCTGGCTCACGCCTTAGTAGCCACGGAAGACTCTCGGTTCTATGAACACCGAGGGGTTGATCATCTAGGTATGCTGAGGGTGTTGGTAAAGTCTATCATCCTTGGACAAAATGCCGGTGGTGGCAGTACCATTAGCCAACAATTAGTGAAGAATGTTTTTGGGCGTGAAGACCACGGATGGCTGACGATGCCCGCTGTGAAAGCAAGAGAAGCAGCCATTGCCAATAAACTCAACGAAGTTTATACCAAAGATGAAATCCTCGAACTCTATCTCAACACAGTTTCCTTTGGGGAAGACACTTACGGCATCAAAACGGCTTGTGAGCGTTTCTTCTCTACCTCTCCTGCAGAAATTAAGACAGAACAAGCCGCAGTACTCATTGGCATGCTGAAGGCTCCTCACTCCTACAATCCCAGACTCAACCCCGATCGTTCCAAGATCAGAAGAAATGTAGTGCTGGGTCAAATGGAAAAGGCCGGGTATTTAACCATAGACCAGGCCAATGACCTCAAAGCGCTGCCCTTAGAACTCAACTACAACCGAAGCATCAGCGAAACCTTCTCCGCACAACACCTTACCCAGCACCTCAAACAACGAATTCAAAAATGGTTGGACGAAAATCCAAATGAAGAGGGTGAAAGCTATAACATCGATACCGATGGGTTGAAAATTTACACCACCATAGATTCCCGGATGCAGCAATATGCCCAGGAGGCTGTGATCGCTCATCTGGACCAGCTTCAGAAAACTTTTGACTCCGACCTCAAGCAACAAGGCAAATGGCCTAAAGACATTGACGCTACCTTACAATCTGGCTTTCTAGTGAGCAATCCACATACGGGACACGTACTCGCCTGGGTGGGCGGAAGAGATTTCAAAACCTCCCAATACGATCACATCCTGTCCGAAAGACAGGTAGGTTCCGTTTTCAAACCCATAGTTTATGCCAAAGCGATAGAAGATGGTTATGCCCCCTGTGACTTCATTCCTAATCGACAAATTGAATACACGCAGTATGACGGCTGGACGCCACAAAATGCTGATGGTGATTATAGCGGCAGTTATTCTCTGCTAGGGGGCTTGACCCATTCGATTAATACCATCAGTGTGCAACTGCTGATGGAATCCGGCATCGAAGATGTCATCGAATTTGCTGAAAAGCTGGGCGCAACGAGTGATTTGCCAGAGGTACCTTCTATCGCCTTAGGAGTAGCCAATATGTCCGTACAGGAGATCAGTAAACTGTATATGCCATTCGCCAATGCAGGCTGGCAACACGAGCAAATCATCATCACCCGAATAGAAGATGCCGATGGGCAGGTGATCTTTACCAACGAACTCGAAGCATCCGAACAAGTGGTATCCGAACAGGTAGCGCGACAAATCACCAATATGATGCAATCTGTAACCAATAAAGGTACCGCTCGCCGACTGCGAAGCTGGTACGGCATTCAAGGGCCGATAGCTTCGAAAACCGGCACCACGCAAAACCATGCTGATGGCTGGTTTGTGGGCTATACTCCCGATTGGTTGGGTGTGGTCTGGGTGGGCGCTGACAATCCGGGTTTGCACTTCAGCTCTATTAAAGATGGTCAGGGTGCCAACATGGCTTTGCCGATTTGGTCGAAGTTTTACCAAAAAGTAAAAACTGATCCCGCACTGGCTCAGCAAATGCAAAACGCTTTTCCTTTTGCCAATGACTTAAATTGTGAACTCTACCAAGAAGACAACTTCCTACAAAAGACCTTTAGAAAGAAGCTCAAGAAAAACAAAGACACCGGTCTGGAAGATGAAGACTCAGAAGAAGCCGAAGAAGAACAACCACAAAAGAAGAAAAAGCGGTTTTGGGATATTTTTAAGAAGAAGAAAAAGTGACGGGTGTGTATGAACAATTGTATATCACACATTATGTGTGTTATTTCTCAAAAATAGGAATAACCGATCTCAAAGTACACATTACTTATTCCTAATATCGGTTAAGATTTCTTTAATATCCCTAAGCAAACTCACTACCTCATTCGTATCATGTGTATTACCATCAGTGGCGGTTCTGCTAGATAATTTTTCCCGCTGGGCGAGGACGGCGTCTTTGAAGTCGCTGGCGTCAATGATACCTACCAGCTGCATATCGCTTTTCATGGGATTGCCTTGACTGGCGGTTTCGATCTTTAGAATTTTTAGTTGAAGCAGCTTCAATATTGGGTTTTCTATGAATGTCAGATCCTGAATGTTTTCTAATGGGATGGTCTTCTCCACTTTGAACATTACTCCCTTTTTAAATTGCAAATGATGGGCAGTAAGGGAACAACTCAAACTCTCGTAATATCTCCGACTGATGTATTGGCCCAAACCCAAAAACCATATCGGCAACAGGACAATACCAAACACGGATAAGGTCATAAAAAAAGACACTGTGAGTAACGTATAAAGTTTAATCTTGGGGCTGAATTCTGCTACTTGAAGGGGTGCTGTAGGTTTTGTCATGTTGATTTTAGTTTTTGAGTCGCAGGAAAGTTATAAAACAATAGGTAATAGACCATCCACTTCGTCTTCTTGCATAAATTTAATTCTCCTGTTTTCTTTGATCCCAAAGAACGCCTATCATTGTACTATGCTGTTCAATCGACTCAATATTGGTAATAAACTCGCCCTGACGATGATTGGGTTGCTGCTCATGGTCTCAGCATTTATCTCCTATTTGTTTTACGTTCAGTTCGACTCTGCCCTAAAAGAAAGAGTGCTCTTGCAGCTCTCCTCAGTCAAGCAATTGAAAATCGTAAAAATAAGAAAAGAACTTAACGAGCGGTATGAGGCTTTCAGTCTGCGCTCCAGAAATCCAGACAGTACCGAACCTTCCCCACTTTTCTTCCATGAAGGCATCTACGCCACCGTACCGGATTCACTACTTGGCTATCCGATAAAAACCATGCTCGATGAAGTCGGTGGCCGAATTACTCTGTTTGATCTGACGCAGCATAACCCCTCTCATGAAATCACCATTGGACTTATCACCCAAATTCAAGGCGGTTTTTTGATCGCCTTGGCTGAAGAGCCGGAGATTCAAGGCATTCTGCTCGAACGTACAGGACTAGGACAAACAGGTGAATCCTATATCGTTGGCAGCGATTTTAAGCTTCGAACCAAATCGCGATTTTTAAGAGATAGCCCCAAAAACATTACTGTAAAGTCTGACGGTGTCCTTAGGGCGCTGAACAACGAGCCAGGAGAAGATCTGATCTACGATTACCGTGGCACTCAGGTATTTAGTAGTTATGAAAAAATAGAGCTCAATGGACTGAAGTGGGTCATTCTCACAGAGATCAATCGTCAGGAAGCCTTATTTCCATTAGAGGAACTGAAAAACAATTTGATGATTATGATTCTGGTGATCATCTTCGCCGTGCTCATAGGTTCGTATTATCTTTCGAAAAAAATGGTTAGTCCTATTGTGGAAATGGAGCAGAAACTGATAGACATGTCTAAGGGAATCTTAGACCCTATCAAATCTCCACAAAGCAGAGATGATGAGATTGGACATATGTTCGACGCTTTGAACAAGCTCGTCAATGCTCTCAACGAAACCATCGTCTTTGCGGGTAAGATTGGCGCTGGAAATTTTGATGCCTCCTATCAGTTGCTGAGTGAGGATGACAAATTGGGGCAGGCACTCATGCAAATGAAAGAAAAGCTCCAAGAGTATCATAAAAACGAGCAACGCCTGCTTCTCGAAAACCAAAGATCCATATTGAACGGAGAAGAAGGCGAGCGCTCGAGGTTATCGAAAGAAATGCATGACGGATTAGGCCCGATGCTCACTACCATGAAAATGAGTATCCAATCGGCTGAGCTCTCCGCCCCTACAAAAAAAAGCATACTCAATCATATAGACGAAACGATCAAAGAAGTACGTCGGATGTCCAACAACCTCATGCCGAGTGTACTAGCCGACTTTGGGGCTGGTGAAGCCATTGGCAACCTGGTGGATCAAATCAATAACAGCTCGGATATCAAAATTCGATATAAAAATGACATGCCCAGTGAAGCCAAAATAGACGACTCGATTCAAATCACGCTGTACAGGGTAGCCCAAGAATCGATCAACAACGCCATCAAACACTCTAAGGCCAAAGAAATAAAACTGTCGATTACAGCTTTTGACAATCGAGTGAGTTTCTTTGTATCCGACAACGGTGTAGGATTTGATCCAAAGAAAAACACGAACGGCAACGGGCTTCGTAATATGAAAGAAAGAATTAAGTTAGTCAACGGAACTTTAGATATAGAAACTCAACCTACCGGTACCACCTTAGAAATTGAAATTCCAATCGAATGAGCAAGATCAAAATCATTGTAGCTGACGACCATCAGTTGTTTCGAGAGGGCATCATTGCCTTACTCTCCAAAAATGAATCATTAGATATCATTGGGGAAGCTGCCTCTGCCAGTGAGCTTTTTGAATTGATGGATAAAAATGCACCGCACGTGGTGCTCATGGACATCTCCATGCCTGAAACCAACGGCTTAGACGCTATAAAAACGGCAAGAGATAAATATCCTAAATCAAAATTCATTGTACTCACGATGCATGCTGAAGGGCAATATGTAGTAAAAGCCGTTCGAAATGGCGCATTTGGCTACTTGATCAAGAATGCAGATGAGAACGAACTCATTGCAGCTATAGAAGCTGTGGCGCTAGGCAAAAAGTACTTCAATAGCGAGATTTCAGAACTCATGATCGGCAACATGGCACTCGAAGGCGAGTCGCACAAAAAACTATCCGACCGTGAAATGGAAGTACTCGAACTGGTTTCTGAAGGGCGTACCACCAAGGAAATTGCCGACCAGCTTTTTGTGAGTGCCAGAACTGTAGATACCCATCGAGTGAACATGATGAAAAAACTCAGCGTACAAAACACAGCTGAATTAATCAAAAAAGCAGCTCACTTAAAGCTCATTTGACTCTCCGTATTTATACTGAGCAAAGAATACAAAGATTTGCAGAGCTTTACATTTCAGTTAAAAACCTAAATTAGCATTGAAATTAGGCATAACTTGACTAGTTCCATCTAAACTTTGACGCATGCACATATTCGACATTATTGCTGTACTGATCTTTTTTTCAGGGTTATTCATTTTTGTAAATACCTTTTATCTAAAGCTCCCCTCTTCTATTGGGTTAAGTATTCTGGCTTTATTGCTGTCTTTCATTGTTTTGATTTTTGGAATGGTTTTTCCGGAATTTCATCTCGCGGAGCAGGTCAAGGCTTATGACATGGAAGATGTGCTGGTCAGGTTTGTCCTCAGTGTGATGCTGTTTGCTGGTGCCCTAAACATTGATTTCGGCAAATTGGGAGATCAATTGATTCCCGTGATTGTATTGGCCTTTTTGGGTGTACTCATTTCGACTTTTGTGATTGGTACTCTGATCTATTACTTACTCGATTTTATGAATATTGAATTGAGTTATCTAGGAAGTTTAGTCTTTGGTGCATTGATTTCTTCGACAGACCCTGTCGCCATTACTAAGATTATCCATAGGCATAAATTATCAGTTGAATTAGAAAACAAAATTTCTGGAGAAGCGCTGCTTAATGGAGGTATTGCCATCGTTTTGGCACTTTTCTTTGTGAGCTTGTTTAGAGAGCAAGAAGTCTCAGGCAGTTTGAGTATTGGTAGTTCGATCTGGGTAATGCTTAGAGACTTAGGTGGCGGATTGATTGTAGGATTGTTTTTTGGATGGTTGGGTTATCAGGCCTTGAAGTATATAGACAATGATGAAGCACAAGTTGAAGTGCTTATCACTATGGCATTGGTAATGGTAGGTTCTTATACTGCCAATTATTTCAATGTATCTTCTATGTTAGTAGCGGTGATGTCTGGCTTGGTGATTAGAAACTCAGAAAAAAGCTCGGATGGAGAAAGTGCCGTTGGCTATTATGTATTCAAATTTTGGCAGCTAATGGAAGAATCTCTGGCAGCTATGCTTTTTGTACTCATCGGGTTTGAAATGTTAGTCATTCCATTAAGACTGGACTACTTTGCTGCAGGCTTTTTCGCGCTGAATATTGTACTGTTTGCTCGCTGGATAAGTGTATTTCTGCCTATCAAGCTCTTATCCTCTAGTCATGCCTTTGATAAGGGAACAGTTTCGGTACTTTCCTGGGGGGCACTTCGAGGCGGACTGCCCGTTGCAGTTTCCTTAGCCTTATCTGGGTTCCCGGGTCAGGAGATTATTGTAACGATGACTTATGTTGTAGTTGTCTGCTCTGTCATCTACCAAGGGTTCACCCTTGGACATGTCGTGAGGTCCTATCAATCTCAACAGTTTCAAACCAAATAATTCCAATCACAAAACAATCCATCGTTTTTTGATTGAAAATCAAAATTTTACCTCAATATTTAATATTGATACGGAATTTTATACCATTCTGCTAAAATCCTATTAGCAGTCATCAATTTATTACTTGATACTACCTTCCATAGCATAGAATTTACGGTTTGTAAATCTTTTTATCATTAACCAACAAATCTATGAGAGGTATTTTATCTAGTATAATGATCCTGATAGGGTCATTCATTTTCAACCAGCACGCTTTGATGGCACAGCAACCCGAAGGTATAGGCTGTGGTACATCTAAGGCAATGGAAGAGCTCTATCGAGCCAGGCCAGATGCTCAACAAAAAGCTCAAGAATTCAATCAACTGACCAAATTTTTCAGTCAACAGCAATCGAACCAACGGACAGCTGCTACTTCGTATACCATACCAGTAGTTTTTCATGTTTTTGGTACTGATTTTCTCGGATCTTCGGTGACACAGGCCATCATCGAAGATGCACTTCAAAAGACCAATGAAGACTTCAATGGTTTAAACCACGATTATGGTGACGTTTCTGCTTACTTCAGCGGCAGAAAAGCGACTTTGGATATTGATTTTGTTTTGGCCAAAATTGATCCTAATGGGAATGCAACTACAGGTATTACCTGGAATCCTGTCAGATCGGGATTTGGTAATGGAGGCGGCTATGACAGCCAAATTCAGCAATATGCGTGGGACAACAACAAGTACATGAATATCTATATCATGTTGGACTTGTACGATGACGGTTCAACAAATAATTCTGGTGTAGCCTGGTATCCAGATCAATGGATGACAGATAATAATCTGGCTCGTGTGGTCTACAATGGCCGATATTTGGGTTCTAACACAAGCGAAAACTTCAGAAGAGTGTTAACTCATGAGTTCGGGCACTACCTTAATCTTGCGCATACCTTTGACAATGGTTGTGCTTCTCCAGGAGATAATGTGAGCGATACACCATCCACTACTTCTAACGCTGGCACCTGTAACTACACGATAGAAACCTGTAGCGGTGCTGGTCCAGCCAATGGTGAGAACTTCATGGATTATTCTGAATGCTACAGAATGTTTACCCAAGGTCAGGTAGCTCGCATGGAGGCCGCTCTCGGTCATACTTCCCGACAACCCCTATGGCAACCATCTAACCTTTCAGCTACAGGAGTAGGCGGCATAGGTGCTCATTTGCTCTTATCTTCCACTTCTTTTCAGGAAGAATCAACCAATGACGGAACCGTAAACGGCCAAGCCAATATCACAGCAGAAAACGGAGCTTCTTTTGCTACAACTGGTTCCTTGACCGAGGGCGTACATTACACAACGGCCAATCTACCTTCCGGACTGAATATTTCGATTAACGTTAATAACAGTACTTCAGCTACTTTTACTCTATCAGGTGCAGCTAACAATCATAGTGAAGCCAACAGTTTAAGCGATCTTTCTGTTACCTTTCTGGATCCAGCCATAACTGGTGGAGCAGGCAGTTTGTTCAGCCCTACATTGACCATGGGCATTCAGTTCATTAATCCCTATCAAATTGTATATGAGGATATGGCAAACGTGTCAGCCAGTGCCTCCTCTACCTGGACGCATTTCACTCTAAATACTGGTGGACATGATTTTGGTGTATGGTACGACAACGGCAAACTGCGATTAGAGACCTACACCAAACCTATGATTTGTGAAGGAACTTCTAGAAATTTAACAAAATTGAATTTTGGAGACCTGATCAATGCCTCATCCAATTGGGTAGCAGGTGGCGCCTATCCGGATGAACATGATTTACGTTCTAGCGAATATACCGTATGGGATGGTTCCTCAGGATACATAGGTTTCCAGGTAACCAACAATCAAGGGTTAAACATTCATGGCTGGTTTAGAGTTACTGTTTCCGCTAATGGAAATTCATTCACCATTCATGACTATGCCTATAATGAAGATCCATCGGGATCGATCACGGCCGGTCAAACTACTGGAAATTCGGGTAATCCGCCAGTAGCTGCCTTCTCTGCTTCAGCCACAACAATAAATGAAGGAGAGTCCATTACCTTTTCCGATGAATCTACCCACTCTCCCACCAGCTGGAATTGGACATTTGAAGGAGGAACTCCTGCAACCAGCACAGATCAAACCCCTGAAGTGACCTACCCTACTGCAGGTGTCTATGAAGTAACTCTAGAAGTATCCAACGCCAGCGGAAACGATGTAATCACTCAGTCAAATTATATCACTGTCAATGGATCAAATAATCCAGATTACTGTGCATCCGCTGGCAACAGGGTTTCCTATGAGTGGATAGCCAATGTTTCGGTGGACAATTTTTCGAACGCATCAGGAGCTCAAACCTATTCGGATTTTACAGATCAAACAGTTGCTCTAACCAAAGGACAGAGTCATTCCATTTCTCTAACACCTGGTTTTGCTGGTTCAGCGTACAACGAATACTTCAGAATATGGATTGATTATAATCAAGATGGCGATTTTGAAGATGCTGGCGAGTTAGCCTTTGATGCGGGTTCTGCCTCAAACTCAACTGTGAATGGATCATTAACTCCTCCTGGTTCGGCTACCATCGGAAATACACGCATGCGAGTATCCATGAAATACAGCACCGCACCTACTTATTGTGGTGATCAAGGAGATGCGGAAGTCGAGGACTATACAGTCAACATCAGTGATGGCTCAACCAATCCACCTGCAGATTATTGTGAAGTGACTAATGGAGCACCAAGTGGTCAATACATCAAAAGAGTGCAAATAGGCTCTATTGATAATAGTACCACTTACGTATCTGGTGGCTATTCAGATTATACCTCACAAAGCACGACGCTCTCTGGCGGAAATTCAGCTTCTATCACGGTCACCCCGCACACCACCTGGAACGGTACTGGGGCTAAAGCCTGGATTGACTGGAATCAGGACGGCGACTTTGATGACGCTAACGAAGAAGTGCTTTCAGGATCCGGAACTGGTGGAAGCTATTCGGCAAATTTCAATGTACCGACTGGCGCAACGAATGGTTCGACCCGACTACGCGTGAGGGCCTTGTATGGAGGTACAATAAACCCTTGTGGAGAAGGTTACTTTAGTGAAGTGGAAGATTACACCATCCAAGTCACAGGAGGTGCAGCAGGGCCAATTAACCAAGAAGGTGTTTATGGTAGCGCAAAAATATACCCTAACCCTTTCAAGGATTTTATTCAACTGGATTTGACGGACTTTAAGGCCGAAGAAGTGGAAGTCACACTTTTCGATCTAACTGGAGCCATCAAGTTTCAACAGAATATTTCTTCGAGTGATCGACAATTGAGACTTGGAGCAAACCTAGAAGGTGGATTCTATGTTCTCCAAATCAGAACTGATCAACTACGTCAAGCCTTTCGCGTAGTCAAGTCAGAGTAACAAATTTAAAAAGAGGCTGTCTCAAAAGTAGTTCGTCATTGCGAACGCAGTGAAGCAATCTTATGATACGATCCGTATCCGAAGAATAAGATCACTTCGTTCCACTCGTGATGACGTAGATATTAGCTTTTGAGACAGTCTCTTTTTCCTTTATGGTGCTGTAGCCTTATACAAAATGGCTGCACTTGCTGCCTTTATCTGATATTCCGCACCAGCTTCTATAAATACACTCTCTCCTTTTTCACGACGTAGTTCTTTCTCACCTTCGAACATCGTGACTTCTCCGTCTAACACGATCAAGATCTGTGCGGTAGAAGCATCGCTTTTATAAATGTTTCCAGACTTCAATTCTATCTTACTCAGCTCAAAGTCAGGTGCCGGACTCTTATAAATTCGTTCTAAGCCATCCTCTTGCAACTCACCCTGCATGATATTTGGATGAGTCTCTTCAAAAGCCACGTGCTTGAGCAACTCAGGTACATCTACATGCTTTGGAGTCAAACCTCCGCGCAGCACATTGTCCGAGTTGGCCATTAGCTCCATATTTTGCCCTTCCATATAAGCATGCGGTATGCCAGCATCCTGAAAAACAGCTTCACCTGGATTGACTTTAACTATATTGAAAAAGTAGATCGAATAGATTCCCTTATCCAATTTCCCATCCTGACAAAAAGTTTTATAGGCTTTGGCTGCCCAGTAGTCCGCTGAAGACTTGACTAAATCCCCTGCTTCATATTTAGGTAGTACTCTTTCAATCAAAGGACGAAGCACCTTTTCTGTGGTATCATCTGACTCTTCCATTACCGTTTGGTACAGCCCCTTGTATCCGTCTGATTCAAATACTGAAATCAAATGTGACAACTCCGGCATATTGGATAAGGTCTCTTTCAATTTTGCTTCAGGCAAGAAACCATGCAACAACCAAAATTCGCTCAAGGCCACCATGATTTCAGGCTTGTGGTTGTCGTCTTTGTAGTTTCTATGCGGTGCACTGATCGGTATACCCAATTCGTTTTCCCTGGCAAAACCTTTTTCCGCCTCTGCCTTCGTCGGGTGCACTTGGATAGAAAGCATGTCATTCACATCCAAGACCTTAAATAGAAATGGTAACCTTCCGAATTTCGATTCTATTACTGGGCCTAAGATACTTTTCGGGTCTCCCTCAATAAACTCATTCAGAGGAGAATTTTTACTGTCCAAAATTGCTGGTGCATTGACATGGGCACCTAGCCAATATTCGGCATATGGTTTTTCTTCTGCTGTGATGCTCAATAATTGGGGAATATATGAACTGCCTCCCCAAGCATAGTTTTGAATTTTCCCTTTTATTGCGTGTACTTTCGACATGTGTTTATTCTAATCTTGAATGAGCGGGTGCCTGTTGTTTTGGCTTGCAATTTAGCAAGGATTATTAGTTCCAACTAACAACCAGACTAAGACAATCAAAGGGCACTATTAACTAATTCATTTGCTTGCTCGTATTCTTGATTCAGAAAATATTTGATCGCCTGGTGCACCATTGTTTCATCTACCTCGGCATCGTTTTCTATCTTTTTTAGCACTTGGTGTATGGATTCGGCCACGTCAAATTTAAAGACATCGATCTTCGTTTCCCTGGAATTTATTGCTGCAATATGAGACTCCGTTTGGATTAAATTTTTAAATCCGTTTTCTACACTGGGCTCAATTTCTGTTCCTTCGTTCCAGTCATTCCAGGTTTCAATCATAACATACTTCATGGGTATCTCTCCCTGATAACTATGGATATACATCCATGTAGAATCATAGGTAGCTCCACCGCTGCGAGATATGAGCCTATTGCCTCCCCATGAAGTATTTTTTCTATCATCAAACCCTGGCCATACACCTCCTCCACTAAATGAATAGGCTTTATTTTCAAATTTATTGATCTGATCATAGAAGTAATTCAAATACGGCTTGCCCCAGTTGGAACCATCAGCGAGCCATTCGCCGCCAGGCTGCACCCAAGGATAGAATGCATCTACATAGTCTTGAGTATTTTCACCTTCTCCGAAGGTATTCCAGATCAGCAGAGACTGACCTTTTCCAAATATCGAGTCCATTGACTCCTTTAATCCCTTGGCCGTAATGAATTTATTAGGGTAATCAAAGGAATAAAAAATAGGTTTTTGATCATAGATTAAATAATGTTTGTTGTCATCTACATATTTGGTTTTGAACTGAGATAGCTTCAATAAAGTAGTATCCAAAGGAGCTTCTAAGTCAAAACCCTGATCATCGAAACTCACAGCAAATTTGAAATTAAATCCATCCATACTAAGGCTGTCCAGTTCTCGAATAGCTTCCACCACACGCTCGAGTCCAATACGATCAAATTCATCCTTGACGTTGACCACGATACCGTTGATACCTGCACTCCAAGCCAATAACAGATGATAATAAATGGTGGATCTTTTGCGAGAGTCGTACGCCCCAATCTTGGGTGTATTAGCATGTCCAAAGCGCCAATGTCTCAATGAATCCTCACCCGCTTTTTCATCCCCGTACCAACTCATATAATGAATTAAAACGTCAGGGGCTTCTTCTTTTTTTGTTTCATCGAATTGGCAACAACCCGTCATCAATGATCCAATCAACAATATTATCCAGCTATTTCTACTCATTCTTTGAAGAATTAAAACTACTTAGGCTGATCTAAATTTAAATATGATAGTCCTATCCCTAAACCTTCAGAGTGTAACACCCTTTTGGTCGTATCAGTGTTGTTGTGAACTGGCATAGCACTTCCTCTTCTTGCTTAAAATTTACTTGCGTAACTTATTAAATCCCAAAACTATCACGCTACCGATCAAACAGTAAAATAAAAACAGAAGTCCTAAATCAAACCTAAGTAGTTGGTCCTTTTTATTTAATCATAACCTTTCTATGGGACACACCAGCACTGGTCTCTATTTGAATAATATAAAGTCCGGTCTGACCTTTGGCGTCCCACTTATATTCATGCACACCTGCATTTAGTTTTCCACTAACTATCTTGTTTACTATCTCTCCTCCAGTATTAATTACCTTGATCGAAATATCGTCTGCTTGATTCAGCGTGATTGACAAAGTGGTCAAGCTAGTAGATGGATTTGGATATACCACAAAATCTAAATCTGTCAGTAGCTCTTCACTACTTAGTACAGTTCCTTGATTAATAATCTCATTAGACAATTCAATGGATCCTGCCGCATCTTTTTCTACAAATTTGACAATGGCTTCTTCCAACTTCGGATAATACACCTCATAATCTCTTGCCTCTGTTTCAATAAGCTGTGCCGCTTGATAAATTTTAGTAGAAGCGGAAAACAGATCTTCATTAACCACAATTTCCGTGTCCTTGAAAGTTGCAATATTCTCTGCCGTCTTGGTCATATAGGTAAACCCATGTTCTTTACTTGGCTCTATTTCTGTTCCCTCATTCCAATCATTCCATGTTTCCAGAATGATCCAATTGAGCGGTACATCGTCGCTAAAATCATGAACTAAATCCCAGGTTTTCTGATAGGTCTCTCCGCCCTTTCTATCTATCCAACGGTCTTGACCCCAACTGGCCTTTCTATCATCAAATCCAGGCCAAACGGCACCCGTAGCAAACACAATATCCTCACGTACTTTCAGCGTACGGTAATACCAGTCCAGATAATCCTCTCCCCAAATGGTACCCTCAGCATCAAAACCCTGAACCCAAGGATAATACGATTCAACAGCCTCTTTACTAGCATCAAAATCAATTTCATTTCTTAGTAGTATTGGAGCATCCTCAGTAAAAACACTCGACACAGCATCTCTATAATCGTCAGAGGTTAGAAAACCATCATAGTTCCATATAAAAATGACAGGTTCATCATTCTTGTACATATAATGGTCTGTTTTTCCAATGATATCATTTTTGAGTGTGGTCAGCTCTTCTTCTACGGAAGCCTTTGTCATGTCTTGATCGTCATAGCTAACGGCTATGGTGTAATCAAAATCAGACTTGACATCAACAATTCGCTGTAGAGATGGTAATACTTTTTTCAAAGATTCTTCATCGTATTCGGTTCTTACATTAACCACCATTCCATCGACACCTACAGCGGATGATAGAAGAATGTGGTACAAATGAGTAGACCAACTCTGGGAATTGTACTGTCCGATAATTGGCTCTTGCGCTGTACCATCCTTCCAATGATTTCCATCTTTGCCTTCGCTAAACCAACCCAAGTAGTGCATATAAACTCGCTTGGTTTCGTCATTATCCACTGGTTCTACGGGTTCAGGAGCAAGTGCATCGTCAATGATTTTATCTAGCTCAACCACTGCGGCTGCTCCATTATCATCTATAAAATACTGAATAGCATCCTCTAATACCGGATAATACAAGTCATAATCACGATCTTCTGATTCTATAAGGGCAGCAGCTTCATATACCTTGGTAGATGCAGACAACAGATCTTCATCCAATGTCGATGTTATGCCTTTGAATTCAGCGATGTTGGTTGCCGTTTTGTTCACATAGGTAAACCCGTGCTCCACGCTCGGCTCTAGCTCAGTCCCTTCATTCCAGTCATTCCATGTTTCGAGAATTACCCAATCTACCGATTTGGCATGTACAATGTCCCAAATACTCTCATAGGTAGCGCCATCATTTCGATCGATCCATCTGTTCTGTCCCCAGCTAACGTCACGATCATCAAATCCTGGCCACACGCCACCAGTAGAAAAGTCCACCTCATCCGCTGCAATTTTATCAGCGATGGTATTGTAATACCAATTCAGATATCCTTCACCCCAATTGGAGCCGTCCTCGGCATAGCCTTGAACCCAAGGGTAATAAGAATTTATTGAACCCACCGTAGCGTCAAAATCAATTTCATTTCTCAGAAGAATTGGCGCATCTTCAGTAAAAACATTTGAAACCGCCGTTCGGTAATTATCAGAGGTAAGAAATCCTGCATAATCCCAGATGAAAATTACTGGCTCACCATCTTTATACAAATAATTATCGGTGGAGCCGATGATATCATTTTTGAGGGTCGTTAGCTCAGTTTCAACCGCTTCTTGGGTCATATCTTGATCATCGTAACTTACGGCTACCTTATAATCGAACGTATTGTCAATATCGGTAATCCTTTTAAGAGAAGGCAAAACCGCTTTTAAACTGGTTTCGTCATATTCTGTTCTGACATTGACAACCAATCCATCTACACCACACGCTGAAGACAGCAAAATTTGATATACGTGTGTTGCCCAAGACTGTGAATCGTAATAGCCTATGAGAGGCTCTCTCGTCGTTCCATCTGCCCAATGATTGCCTGTACTGGTTTTTCCAAACCAGCCCATATAATGCATATAGACCTTATTGTTATTTTCCACCACTGGTTCACTAGCCTGAACCGAAAGGCAATTGAAAACGAGCGAAAATAAAAATAGACTTATGTGTAGTGCTTTTTTCATGCTTTTTCATGTTTAGATTCTTGAATAATTTTTCTGGCCAATGGAATAGATAGCATCTGTATGATGCCGATCACCACTAGCGAATATCGAATCGCAAATGATTCGGATATGTAATAATCGAGACCGATAAACAGGGAAAGGCCTAGGAATCTTCCCAAGTAAAGACCGAACTCATGATTGACTATATAGGAAAATTCACTCCTTTTAGTCAGATCACTTAGGTAGTTGATCACTTTCATCTGGATGGGGAAATACGCGATATCATGCAGGGGCTGATAAAGCACCTTGCACATGATAAAGACAATAACTCCAAACGATGAAAACAATAGGCCGTGCGTCAGAGCTCCTGCAAAAAAGATGACATAGCCTAAAGAAAAAATGTAAATACGATGTTGTGGTTTACTTACTCTACCCAAAATGTAGAGCACAATAGCCGTGATAATACCACTGATACTTTGAACAGATGATAAGGTACCTTCATCTCCGACGAGCCTCAAAATCAATATGGCAGGTACGGTGACCAGATACCCTTGCGTCAATCCCTTGAGTGAGGAAAGTACGATGAGCTTCCTCCAAAGTTGATTGAATTTAAAATAGATAATCCGATCCACCTTGGGATTTTTAAAATTACCCCGGTGAATAACTATACTGGAGAATACGGTAAGTAAAAACACAGCAATAGTGATGACCCGATAAACTGCTGTGGGGTCGCCATCAAAAAAGTTGTGATTTGAGGTTAATACAAATAGAAAACCTATGACCGCCGGCACGGCTATTCCAGTAATGGTATAGAAAAATGTCTCCAATCCATAGTAGTAATTTCTGTTGTCGTCTTGGGTAGTTTCGATGGCCAGGAAGTCTCTGTTGGACCAGAAAAAACCATACGAAATACCCATGAGCAAACCAGACACTCCCACTTCCAGATAAGTAATATCCTTCAGAAACATCATGACCGAAATGGATATCCCACTCAATATCATACCCAAACTGTAAAGTCCTTTTACGCTGAACTTGCGTAGCAAGAAACCATTGAGTACGAAGGTGATTGGAATACCGGTAAAGACTGTGAGCTGATACAAAATCACTGCACTGGAGCTGTCAAGGCTCCTCATAATATAGGCACTCACGAAGATTTCTATGACTGGAAGTACAAGCGCATATATCATATTGGTCATCAACAAAATGCGCATATCTCTGGGCATTTCATTAAAAAATCGGATTTCCCCTTGTATCTTCTTAATCATATTTTTTCTAGTTTTTGCTTTGCTAAAGACTGGCCAGCTATGCCTAACTAGCCAGTCTGATCATCATAATTTTAATTGTCGAATAGGTGATCCACCAAATCGTCAATTTTCACCGTGGCCAGCCCAATACTCGTATCGCAGCAGCCATAGTAGATATATCCGATTCCATCCTTTTCGACTATGCTAGTAGGAAATACCACATTGGGTATCACCAAACCGCATTTCTCATAATACTCCGTTGGCTCCATAATGTGATTGGTACTTCTGGCAATCACTTTAGTAGGATCATCCAAATCTAAAATCATCCCGCCCACACGATAGATAATATTCTCATCCACACCGTGATATAGTACCAACCAACCTCTGCTCGTTTTTATCGGATTACAAGCTGCACCGATTTTCCCACCTTCCCAAGCCTCCTTGGCCGTAGCTAGTAGTTTAGGCTCACTCCATTCTAGCAGATCATCCGAAAATGTAATCCACATACCTGGCTGAGAGGTGCCATATTTTTCTCCTACAAAATCCATGGGTCTTCTAAGCAAACAGAATTTTCCATCAATTTTTTCGGGAAACAAAGCATGATCTCTATCGTCAATATTTTCTGCGGAAGTAAAACATAAATGCTCCCAATTCAAACCATCTTTAGAAGTGGCTAGTCCCGACCTAGTAATCATCGGGTACTCACATTTCTCCCAATCCTTGTACTTAGAAGTGTCGTAAAAAGGAACCCCCTCACCAGTAGGAAAACAATCAAATCCATACGGCTGAAAAGCGTAATTCATGTAGAAAGTATCATCGATCTTGACCACACGTGCGTCTTGCACACTTCCTTCAGGATATCCCAGCATTTCAGAGGTGAAAACCGGCTGGTCACCCACAGGAGTAAAGTTCTTCCCATCGATACTCTCGAATAAACCAATGGCTGTTCGGAAAGGGCTCAAAGTAGCCGCCGCTCTATCATAAAGCAAGAACTTTCCATTGTCATAAACAGCCCCAGGGTTAAACGTAACTACTTTTCTAAACTTCTCTCCACCTGGGATAATGATGGGATTCTTACTGTATTTCTCTATCATTACTGACATATTCTCTTTCAATTTTACTTTTAAATAGATACTACTCTTCCTGTGCACCTATTAAAATAGGCGCTCAATTGGTCGGGATGAATTATTATTTTATTCTGCTAGATTTGGGTTCTTTAATACTTCTGCTTCAGGGATTGGCGCATAAAAATTATCTTCCGATATGGGCCCAATGATTTTCACTGCCTCGGCAGGATCTCGCTTATCAATAACCTCCTGTACTTTCTCGGTTCTCAATAAGTCATACCAGCGCTGACCTTCGCCTGCCAGTTCCCAGCCTCTTTCATCAATTACGGCATTCACAAAATCTTCTTGCGATAATCCCGTGGCCAAATCAGATAATCCAGCTCTATTCCTTACTTGATTGATGGCATCATACGCCAAGGCATCTACTCCGCTCGACTGTGCCCTAGCCTCCGCAAAGATCAAAAGGACATCTGCATATCGAATCAACGCATAGGCTGCTGCGGTGTGAAAAGTATTAACCCAAGGCTCTGACTCATCAACTGCTCCATCTCTAAATTTTGCATAGTATGGATGACGGGCATCACTATCCTCAAAGTTTACACTGCCTCCATCTGAGGTCTGAAAGACCGTGTGGAAAGTAGCATCTTTTCTTGGTCCAGCAGGGAATTCACTATAGAAAGTAAGCTCGCTGCAAAAATCTTCCCAACCATTTTCTTCCTTTGGCATCGAAGCCGTACCAATCAGGTGATTGGCATGTGCACCATCACCTGTATTTCTGTCGTACTGGATAGAAAATATAGATTCCTCGCTGTTATCATTCTCACGTTGCCAGATCATATCAAAGCTTGGCAACAGATCGTAGCCCCAAGTTCCTTTTTGATCTATCACCTCTTTCGCCTTGCTGGCAGCCAACGCATACGACGCCTGATCCTTCAAAGGCCAACCCGCCTTAGTCAAATACACCTTAGCCAGTAGCGCCTTCGCCGCTCCTTTTTTTGGTCTTCCTACCTCAGCCTGAGTATCTGGCAGCAGCGTTTCGGCCTCTTGCAGATCCAAAATCATTTGATCATATACATCTGCAATTTCTGATAATCCTAGATCTACCGGAGCATCTGGTGTGGTGTACATGGGAATCCTCCCCCAACTGCGCACGAGATAGAAATAACTGAGTGCACGAACAAAATAAGCCTGCCCCACCAAGTTGTCGATGTCTGATTGCTCAGCCTGCGTGTAGGTAGCATAACCAATTACGGCATTGGCATTGAGAATCGCACGGTAGCAACCCTTGTAGAGATTGGACATCCAGATGTTGCTAGGCGATTTGCTAAAAGAATCAAACTCTCTGAACGGCTCTTTGTTTCCGCCTGCGATAGTAGTCAAATCATCGGCACCAAACATGGTAGTCATGTGCTGAGTAGTAGCAAAGCCCTCGGCCCAGCTACCATCTCCTCGGATAGCCGCGTACATGGCTATTGCCGTAGCATTGAGGTTTGAGATATCTTTAAATGCCACTTCTGGATCATTCAATTTGCCATATGGATTTTCATCCAATTCTGTACAAGATCCTGCAACGAAACATAGGCCAATAAATAGAATATAATAAGCGAATATTTGTATGTAATTTTTCATGTGTCCTAAGTTTTAAAATGCGATTTTTAAACCTGCAATAAATGTTCTCGGATTAGGGTAAGCACCCGTATCTATGTTTTGATCCACATCGGTATTGGAACCTCCACCCACGGTGTTACCCGCCGATGAAGCCTCTGGATCATAACCAGTATAATCCGACCATGTCCACAAATTGTCTGCGCTAGCGTATATCTGCAGTCGTTGTATGCTCGAAAGTATTGAGCCTAAATTCGCCGTAGGTACATTGTAAGCAAGTGTGATGTTTTTCACTCTCAGATAACTCCCATCCTGAATCCATCTGCTGCTGTTGGAAAACAACTGAGATGAGGTACTGAAGGCTGGCACATTGGTTTCTTCATTAGTCGTCGTCCATCGCTGATAATGATCCGGGCTGGTAAATGCCTGACTTTGTCCAAACAGGCCTACAGACTTTTGATACATACCATTGTACACCTGTCCACCAGACACTCCCTGCATCAAAATACTCAAGTCGAAATTTTTGATTTTGAAAGTATTGCTAAAGCCATAAATAAAATTCGGTTGAGCTTCTCCGATGATTTGTAAGTCCTCTGTGTCTATGATAAAATCACCGTTGAGGTCATGGTACTTGGCATCTCCTGGCACATTGCCATACAATGCCGCCTGGTCTCTTTCGGCAGATGTCCACACGCCTTCATACTTGTAGCCATAAAATGTACCTAGAGACTCTCCTTCTTTAATAATATTGAGCGGTGCATCTGCATCTGCGTATCGGGTAGTAGGAAAAATCTCTGTTTCTTCACCCAGGTCTATCACTTCGTTTTTGTTTACCGAAAAGTTGAAGGACATGTCCCACTTCAGCCATGATCTGTCTATGGGTGTTCCGCTAATCATGAGCTCCACACCTTTGTTTTCCACTTCACCAATATTGGAAACAATCGTCCCATTGCCTGCATAGAATGGCAGTTGATAATTGAGCAAAAGGTCGTTTGTGTTCTTGGCATAGTAATCGAACTCAAAGCGAACTCGATCGGTCAAAAAACCAACCTCGACTCCTAAATCAAGTTGTTTTGTGGTTTCCCATTTCAATGCGGTATTGCCAGGAGCACCTATTCCAAGTCCTGTAACGCTCTCAGCCGTAGGCCCGCCTGGCGAATAGTCGACCGTGGGGTTCTGCACAAAATAGGGCAAGGTTGCGTAGGAGCCTACCCCCTGGTTTCCCGTAAGGCCATAGCTCGCTCTTAATTTAACCGTGCTAAAAAGATTTAAGTCCTTGATGAATTCTTCGTCTCCCAGATGCCACGCTAAAGCGGCAGAAGGGAAAACACTGTATTGATTGTCCCCTACAAATTTGGACGAGCCATCTCTTCGCACAGTCGCGGTGAGCATATACTTCCCAGCTAAGATGTAGTTCAGCCTAAAGGCCACGGAGCTCAAGTATTCATCATAGTAGTAAGAAGAAGCTCTTTGCGTACCACTCAATGCCAAATTGTAATAGCCCAAAGTAGGTGAGTTCAAGTCACTGGCTTCTGCATAGGCTCCTTCGTCCTTGAAAGTAGTCCCTTCATAAATACCTGTTAATTCAAAAGCATGTGCACCTAGTTCCTTGTTGTAGTTGGCCACTACGCTATACTGACCACGTGTTTTTCTAAAATGGTTTACTCCGGCTGTGGTAATTCCACTTGGGCCTTGAAGTAAATAATTATCGTTGAAATAACTGTGAGCAGTAGTTCGAAGATCTAAGGCTCCAGCAAACTTGATACTTAAATCTGGAATGACCTGATAGGTAAGTGCTCCAGACGGAATGTAATTGTCTGTAACTACATCTGAATTCTGTGTCATCTGTAGGCCTACAGGGTTGCCCGTAACGGCACCGTAACTCGGTGAATTATTATAAAACTCCTCGTTAGCATCCCATACCGGCTCCGTCGCTACCCATTGGGGCATTCGCCCAATGGCACCATACTGTGACCCTACATCATTGTTATTTCGTCCTTCTTGTCTACTTCCTGCTACACTCAGGTTCAAATCCCATTTATCAGAAAGTTCGATGTCAATTTTCGACCTGAGATTGAATCTTTTAAACCCTGTATTTATTAAAATTCCCTCTTGATCGAGATAGGAAGAAGACAAATAGTACTTCACCTTGTCATTCCCCCCCTGCACCGCTACTTCATAGTTTTGAGCGTGAGCAGTTCTAAATATCTCGTCTTGCCAATCCGTTCCTCCATTTGCATAGAAGTTCGCTACTTCTTGATCCGTAAATGGCGCTTGATATGGGAAAGCAGGGTCATAGTAAATATCTCTGTCGTATTCATTATATAATTCTGCGAATTCACCAGCCGCTAGGTAGTCTATTTCCTTAGGTAAAGTTGAGATGGAATAAAAGGTATTGAATCGTACGATCGTTCGATCCGACACGCCTCCTTTGGTAGTGATCAGCACCACGCCATTGGCACCTCTAGATCCATAGATAGCGGTAGCTGACGCATCCTTGAGTACTTCCATGGATTCGATATCGCTTGGATTGACCATTTGTAGATCTGCGCTAATCACTCCATCTATTACGATGAGTGGCTGATTGTTGCCGTTTATAGAATTGGCACCTCTGATTCGGATTTTTGTATTACCCCCTGGCGCGCCAGAGTTGGCCGCAACTTGTACCCCTGCTGCCCGTCCGCTTAAGATATTATCCGCACGAACCAATGGCTGGTTCTCAAAACTCTTGTTGGACAAAGATGAAACCGAGCCTGTAAAATCATTCTTGCGCTGTGTGCCATATCCTACCACTATCACCTCCGACAGTACATCAGCGTCTTCTATCAAAACAACATCAAACACGTTCGCTGAGGTGATATTTAATGACTGTGGTTTGAACCCTATCATCGAAAAAGAAATAGCACGTGCTGTAGCCGGTACAGACAATCTAAATTTGCCGTCTATATCTGTGATCGTTCCCAGATCAGTATCTTCCACTTGCACATGAACCCCCACCATTGAGGTGCCATCTTCAGCCTGCACTTGGCCCGAAATTTCCCGACTCTCTCCATCTTGTGCAAATGATATATTGCCCATTAGCAGTAGAATCGCCATACTTGGTATTGTAATAAAACGTAATATTTGTTTCATAAATCATGCTTTAAATTTTGAAACGTCCTCTCTATTCACACAGATAGACGCTGTAGGATTACCGGCCTTCCTACTATTTTTTGTTTTGTACTTAATCGAATACATAGCAAATCTACTTGGCACACAAGTATTCAATTGATACTTTTACGTCAAATAATAATACTAATATGAAACGACTGCCATTTGTCGTTGTAAATATTTAAAGTAGGTTAAGAAATTTTGGTATTGTTATAAGGTTAGGAAAGGATTATTAAGATACATGAAAAGACTCAAAAGAGAACTTCCTCCGATAGGTGACAATTCTTGTTTCACCATTCAGAATCATTTTGATGCTAAGTTTGACTACCCTATTCATTTTCACCCAGAATATGAAATTAATGTAGTGTTACATACTGAAGGGACTCGAATTATTGGAGATTCAAAAGAAGATTTCAGAAATAATGACATCGCATTAGTAGGGCCGAATCTGCTTCATGCCTGGCGTAGCGAAAAAGAAAAAGGGGTACGAGTAATTACTATCCAGTTTTCTAATGATTTGTTCGAATTTAACCTCCTCAATAAAGAAGGCATGCAATCCATTTCGAAACTACTCAACGATTCAAGAAAAGGAGTTGTCTTTAAAAAGAAAAATTTTGATTCCATCAAGCGCCAAATATTAGAACTGATCGATTTACAAGGATTTCGAGGGTTTATTGCATTTTTAGAATTACTACATACGATGTCCAAATCGGACTATCGCTTGGCACTCTCCAGTTTACCCTACTTCTCTGATTTTGAAAATTCGGTCGACAATCGAATTGAAAAAGTTTGTCATTATATCGGACAGCACTTTGATAGGAAGATAACTATGGAAGAAGTTGCTGATGTGGTAAATATGTCTGCTTCAGCCTTTAGCCATTATTTCAAACGGTATACTTATCGATCTTTTACTGAATACTTACTGGACATTAGAATAAAGAAAGCCAGCCAACTACTGATTGAATCTGATACACCCATTGCTATCATTCATTCTAAGTCTGGATTTAATAATGCTTCGAATTTTAATCGGTTGTTTAAAAAATCAAAACTATTAACCCCAAGAGCCTACCGACAGAAGTTTAGTGTAAAAATGGCCTAGATACTAATAGTAGCCCCTCCAGGGATCGATCGCGCGGCGCACCGTGGCTCCAGGCCACCCGGCTGGATCAAAAGTTTAGGAAACTCCATTTAAACTTAATATGTAGCCCCTCCAGGAATCGAACCTGGATCTAAAGTTTAGGAAACTTCTATTCTATCCATTGAACTAAGGGGCCATTATTCTTACCTACAGCTTCAACTTAATTTCAGTTTAGGAAACGCCCGGGGTGCGTAGCCTATTCTATCCATTGAACTACGAGGCCAGAAGAACAAATGTATTGATTTTTTTGAAATGGAAGTATGGGCAGAGTTAGTACACCGTCTCGGCATCATTGAGCCATACACCCCACGTACGGCCATAGCCATGTACTTTTTTGGTTGGGTTACCTAGGCTGTCCACTACTGATTGGCCTGAATTGTACCAATCGAATATACCACCGTATAGATTTTTGACATTGGTGTAGCCGGCCTTTTCTAGCTTCTCTGCTACTTTTTCGCTTCGGTAACCGATAGAGCAATAGACAATGATTTCAGCATCCTTATCTATGTCGTTCACTGATTTGATTTTGAAATTGTCGTATCCCACAAACTGTGCCCCTTTTATCCTGCTCACATCGTATTCGTTCTGCTCACGTGCATCGAGCCAAACCACATCTGTGCTTTCGACTTCATCGGCTTTTACTTCAGGTACAGAGTGGCTGATCAGTGAATTGATGAGTGTATAAAAGGCTTTCTTTTTCATATCGTCTTGGGCATAGCCAAATGATGGAATCAATAATATGGCAATCAGTAAACGTATCATAGATGCGATTCGATGACCGATTTGAGTTGTGCCTTGGTAGAAGTACCTGAGTGCCTCCACAAAATCTGACCTTTCTTAAACAAGATCATGGTAGGAATAGAGCGAATCTGATAAACCTGAGAAGCTTTTTGGTTTTTGTCAACATCTACTTTGATCACCTGAGCTTTGCCCTTTACCTCGCTTTTGAGTTCTGAAAGCACAGGTGCCATTTGCTGACAAGGCCCACACCAGTCGGCATAGAAATCGACCAACACTGGCTGGTCTGAATTGATAATATCTGAGAATGTTGCCATGATGTCCTTAACAAATTCAAAGGGAATGGAGTTCCGTTTTTATAACTATCTAGGCTGTCTTAAAAGCTAAAACCTCTTAGAGCCGTCACATTGAGGCTCTCGAAATGTCTGCCTACGTCTAGCAAGGCTTCGAGTACCTCAGCCTGACAGATTATGGAGCTTTTAAGATAGCCTCTTTAATCAATGATTCTAAAACTCCACCTTAGGTGCATTCTCGCTTCCTTCTTGCGCAGCAAAGCCAGTTTTCTTTTCGAAGCCAAACATACCGGCAAACATCGTATTAGGGAATTTACGTACGTAGGTATTGTATCCTTGTACCGCTTCGTTGAATCTTCTACGCTCTACAGCGATTCTATTTTCTGTACCTTCCAATTGCGCTTGAAGCTCCAAGAAGTTCTGATTCGCTTTTAAATCAGGGTATTTCTCTACGGTTACTAACAATCTCGATAGCGCAGAAGACAAGCCACTTTGCGCCTCTTGAAATTGCTGTAGAGAAGCAGCATTCAAGTTTCCAGCATCGATAGTCGTGCTGGTCGCTTTGGCTCTGGCTTGTACTACCGCTTCCAAAGTTTCCTTTTCGTGAGCAGCATACCCTTTTACCGTACTGACTAGATTCGGAATCAAATCTGCTCTTCGCTGGTACTGGGTTTCTACATTGGCCCATTGCGCCGTTACAGCTTCATCCATGGTTACCATGTTGTTGTATTTTCCGGTCACGGAACTATACATCCAAATTACTACTACGGCTAGTACGCCTAATATTATTAATGTCTTTTTACTCATCTTCTTACTTGGTTAAAATTCAAATTTATGCAGTGTCTTCGACAAATCACTCATAATTAAAAATGTTTCTCGCTGCGATCTTTTCAGTATTTATTGCTCGTCTGATAATGACCATATCTACTTCGCAAGAAATTCTAAAAATCTCATCAGCGATAATTCATTTTATAAAAAAAGACAGATTTGTAGTAGACACTGTCTATTTTAGCTGGAATGAAAATCAAGAATACTCCAACTCTTTTTGTCCTTATTTGTTTCATTTTCTTGAGCAATATTACAGTTGCACAAGATTATGTGGCTATACCCGAACTCAAACAGCGGATAACGGACCTGACACAGACCATTTCTAGTAATGACCTGGACTATCTGGAAGACAAACTGGCTCGATTTGAAGAAACTAAGGGCAGCCAGATTGCTGTGCTCATCCTATCTTCTACTAAGCCCGAAGAGATCGAGCAATTCAGTATTCGTGTGGCCGAAAAATGGAAGATCGGCCGTGGAGGTGTAGATGATGGGGTTCTAATGATCGTCGCTATGGGGGATCGAAAAATCAGAATTGATGTGGGCTATGGACTTGAAGGCGCCATTCCAGACATCTACGCCAAACGTATAATTGAAAATATCATCACACCAGAATTTAGACATAGTCAGTTTGCTTCGGGGATCAACAAAGGCGTAGATGCCATTATGGATTTGATCAATGGGGAAGACTTACCAGCTGTTACCAAAAAGGATTACAGACCTCATGGTTCAGCCAAGAACTTCTCGATAGGGTTGATTGTGTTTGGGTTGATCTTACTTAGTGTAATAAAAGCACTAATCAAAAAGTCTTCCATGAAATTCGTTGTGGCTTTGGTGATCGCAATTCTTCTCGCCTGGATCATGGCCAATGTGGTCATGGGAATATTCTCATTTATCGTTTCCTTGTTTGTGCTTTTCAGTAATTCTACTGGTGGCCGAGGAGGCGGAGGTTATTACGGTGGCGGATACTATGGAGGCTCTGGAGGTGGCTTTTCTTCGGGTGGCGGCGGATTTGGCGGTTTCTCCGGCGGAGGTGGCGGCTTCGGTGGCGGTGGCGCTTCTGGAGGTTGGTGATGAAGTCGGGAGACAGGAGTCAGGAGTCGGAAGAGTGAAGAATTGATATTGATTAATGAATAATTGGCTTTGAGCCATTAGAGATATGAGAAAGAAATTTGAATTTTCAGAAGCGGATAAAAAACTGGTCAAAGAGGCCGTACAAGAGCTAGAACAAAAAACAGCTGGTGAAATGGTGGTTTATTTTGCGCGTGAAAGCGATAGCTACTTGATGGCCTGCTGGAAGCTTGGTGGTTTGTTTGGCGTTTTGTTCTTAGCACTCGTAGCGACACTATCCTATTTGTGGCTGCTACCTGCTTCGATCGGCATCATGTTTACCTGTCTTATCGGTATCGGCACTTCTGCGCTTGGGTTTGCCATCCCCTATTTTCTTCATTCTCTCAGGGTTTCTTTCACTCCGGATGCTATCGTTTCGCACCGAGTTTTAACCAAAGCCAGAGACATTTTCTTGCAAGAAGAAATCTTCAATACCTCAGACAGAATAGGTATTCTCATTTACATCAGTGAATTAGAACATCAAGTACAAGTATTAGGAGACTCCGGCATCAATGCCAAAATCCAACAAGAAGACTGGAATGAGGTGTTAGGACTTGTGATCCAAGGCATCAAAGCCAATCACCCTGCAAAGGGCATTGCTAGTGCGATTAAGAAATGTGAGGAATTGCTTCTCGCTAATGATTTTGTGAATGTGGTGAAACCAGACAATGAATTGTCTGATGATATGCGGATTGAGGAATAATCTTCAATGACGATAAGATTTCTCTCTACATCCTCCTTTCATCGGATTTGATCGAAATGACATACGATGGACAAGTCAGTTATCCTTTCAAAAACTCGGGATCTTTAAAAGCGGGATTGGGATAATCGTAAAACCCTCCTTTGGTTTTTATTCCTAGTTTTCCCTTATTGAGGTAATTGGTTTTCAGATATTCAGCGTTCGCTAGTTTCTGCTTATCGTTTTGGACCTCGCCCCAGTGCATCATCACGTTGTACATGGTTTCCAGACCGATCATATCCATTATCATAAAGGGGCCACGAGGGTTGCCAGAAATCATCCAGGTGCGATCTACCTCTTGGAAATCAACGACTCCTTTTTCAACCAAATCAAGCGCCGCAGTTAGCATGGGGCCTAAAATTGAATTGAGCACATAGCCGTTCTGTTCTTTGTTGAGCACGATGGGTACCATTCCTATAGCCTTGGCGAAAGCAATCGTTTCCTCCTTCACTTTCGGATCTGTGGTTGCATGCGTCATCACTTCGGCTACGTTGAAAGTCCAAATCATATTGGCAAAATGCAAGGCAAGAAACCTTTTGGGCTTATCGACTGCACTCACAAAATCACTAGGCAATAGCGTAGAAGAATTGGACGTAATAATAGTATCCGCCGATACGACTTTCGAAAGTTCTTGATAAAACTCCCTTTTGATTTTCGCGTTTTCAGGTACGGATTCGCTAATGAAATCAGCGGAATCTGAGGCTTCAGGCAAACTCGTCGTATAAGTTAGTCGTGCCTTTGCAGCCGCTACCTCCTCGCTGGTCGCTCCTAACGATTTTTGAAAGATACCTGCAAACTGCTCGTGAAATTTCTGACTAGCCGCTAGACCGCTTTCGTAGGCATCATACACTACCACATCAAATCCTTTGAAGGCCGTTTGCCATGCGATTTGTGAACCCAAAGTCCCCCCTCCGGCGATCATTACTTTTTTGATATTCATTTTAATATTTTAAATCTTTGATTATGTCGTAAGTAGAAATAGTTGACACTGGCTTGGTGAAAAAGTCATCCAATACCTGAAAAAACAACTCAGGTTTTTCGTAAGAACCGAAATGGGTGGCACCCGGCATTACAAACAGATTTGACTTTTTGATATTGGAAAAAACCTCGATGGAATGCTCTAATCGGATCACGTCTCGATCACCAGTCATCACCAAAACTGGCGCTTTTATCTTACTCAAATCCGAAATGGGAATTTGCGGTTGATATTTCATCAACAAAAGCAATCTCAATTTGTACTCGTCCGTAGCGTTTGCAATGGACTGATTCAGCCAATCTTCGATTTCGTCATAGACTACACCAGGTTCTGGCCGCAAATTCGCTCCAAAGACCGCTAATTTCTTCACCTTATCAGGGTAGTCAATCGCCAATTTCAGCCCAATGATCCCTCCATCGCTCTGACCCCAGATATAACAAGAATCTATACTTAGCCGATCTAACACGGCATTGATATCTGCTGTCATTTGCTCATAGGTGAGGCTATCACCAATATCCTGCGTCTTTCCATGGGCTCTGCTATCCATGACGATGACCTGATATTTGCGCTTGTAATATTCGATTTTGGGAGTACTAGACTTGATAGAGCCTCCATTCCCATGAATCAGTAACAAGGGTTCTCCTTCACCATATATTTCGTAGTAAATTTTGATCCCATTCACCTCGGCATACTTCCCTGCTTCAGGATTGTTTCCATAAGGGGGAATTGAGTTCTGGCATTGTACGGATGCAACTGATAGCAGCAGAAACAATAAAGTTGTACAACAGAAATTCATACTTGGAGGTTAAATGTTAAGAAAGATCAACATAATAATAGACCATCCAAGCTTTAAAACAAAAAAGAGGTTGAAAGAATCAACCCCTTGATATTTAAGCTTTTAATATTTGTTCTATTTCTTCCAGCTCCTGGCTAGTAAACCCAATGTTATCTATGCTCATCAGATTTTGTTTGAGTTGCTCGACACTACTCGCCCCTATCAGCACGGAGGTCACTACCTCATTTCTAAGTAACCAGGCAATGGCCAATTGCGATATTTTTTGATTTCTAGCATCTGCTATTTTTTGCAAAGCTCTAATCTGATTCAATTTCTCTTCGGTAATCTGATCTGCCGCAAGAAATGGTGACGACGCTTTGGCCGCACGTGAGTTCTTAGGAATACCATCTAAATACCTATCCGTGAGGAGTCCTTGCGCCAAAGGTGAGAAAACTATACTTCCGATTCCATTGCTTTCCAACGTATCCAAAAGTCCATCTTCTACCCACCTGTCAAACATCGAATATCGTGGCTGGTGAATGATGAATGGTGTTCTCAACTCCTTAAATATTTTAGCAATCTCTGCAGTCTGCTCCGGCTGATAATTTGATACGCCTACATACAAGGCCTTGCCTTGCTTCACTGCATGATCTAGTGCCAAAGCGGATTCTTCGATAGGCGTATTAGGGTCTGGTCTGTGATGGTAGAAAATATCTACATATTCTAATCCCATTCTTTTCAAAGACTGATCCAAGCTAGATAGAATATACTTCCTACTCCCCCATTCGCCATACGGTCCTTCCCACATGTGGTAGCCAGCCTTGGTAGAAATGATCATCTCATCCCGATAAGGCATCAAATCCTGCTTCAACATTTTCCCGAAATTCTCTTCAGCAGAGCCGGGGGGTGGGCCATAGTTATTGGCGAGGTCGAAATGGGTAATCCCTCGATCGAAAGCATATTGCACCATTTTTCGTCCATTCTCATATTCGTCTACATGACCAAAATTGTGCCATAACCCTAAAGATATAGCTGGTAATAAAAGTCCTGATTTTCCGCATCTACGGTATTTCATCGTGTCGTACCGATCTGCTGCTGCTTGATAAGCCATAAATTCTTCTTTGTATTTAAAATAAAACCTGTTCAAAGTCAGATTACTCCTTTTTTAAGGCATTCAATCTGGCATCATATGTAGTTTTGGGAGTGGTAGCGCTATGCGCTAATGGGTGGGTAAATCTAGGCCTTTCGGATAATAATAAAAAAGCTTTTTCTTCTGACATTGATGAACTTGCTTCCAATCTTCAGTAACCAATTGAATACCTATGACCCCACATGTTGGTATATTAAAAATATTCTCTCCTGTTAATTCATTGGCATAATCTGTGATGCCGGGATTGTGAATAAAAAACATCGCTGAGTCATGAACGTTATCTAGGTTTTGAATCACCTCTTCTATATCCCGCTCATCTCCATGAAACAAATTCTCCTCCAACTGTAAATCTGCCTTCAATTTGTCAAAAGCATGTAAGAAATTAACAGCTGTATCTTGTGTTCGACGAGACGGGCTGCTGACAAAAACATCAGGGCTTGAAATTTTGTCGACCACATATTGTGCCATTCTCGGTGCGTCTCTCTTCCCCCTCTTGTTCAGTGGACGCTCACGATCGCTTAAGCTAGGATCTTTCCAGCTGGACTTGGCATGACGTACGAGGTAGAGCGTTTTCATGTTTATGATGATTCGGGTTCTTTATAGGTCAGGGTTTAAACCCTCACCTATGAAAATGAATTATTTTTTCCTCCCCTCAAAATACTTCGATATCTCTTCCAAATTCATGGCATTGAGGCACATCTCTTTGGTTAAGCCACCTTTGCGACCAGCCAATAGACCATAGTACATATCCTTGTAGCCTTCCATTTTGTGTGCATCTGGGTTGATGCTTAGCATGACGCCTTTTTCTAGTGCATAGTGAACCCAGCGCCAATCGATATCCAGGCGGTAGGGACTAGCATTGATCTCTATCACCACACCCTGTTCAGCGCAGGCATCGATCACCGCTTTATGATCCACTGGATATCCTTCTCTTTCAAGAATTAGCCTCCCGGTCATATGTCCTAAAATGGTGGTATATGGATTATGGATAGCTGTCAACAACCTATTGGTTGCCTTAGTAACATCCATGTTCAACCCTGAATGAACTGACGCTACAATAAAATCAAAGCTAGTCAGTATGTCGTTAGGATAGTCTAATGAACCGTCATTTAAAATATCAGATTCAATTCCTGAAAATATTTTGAATGGTGCCAGTTCTTCATTCAGTTTCTTAATTTCTTCTTGCTGCTCTTTTACTCTAAAATCGTGTAATCCGCTTGCATATACGGCGGTCTGGCTATGATCAGAAATCCCCAGATATTCATAGCCCAAATCACGACAGTGCTCAGCCATTTGACGCAAAGTATGTCTACCGTCACTGTAGGTGGAGTGATTGTGTAGGATACCTTTGAGGTCATTCATTTCTACCAGCTCAGGTAGCTTGTTTTGTTTGGCCAGGTCGATCTCAAACTCGCCTTCTCTCATTTCCGGCACTACGAGCGATAGTCCTGCTGCTTTGTAAATCGCTTCTTCGGATTCAAATTGTTTTTCTTGTACTACCTGCTTCAAATTTTTATCGCCATCGATTGGCGCATGCAGATGCTTGGGGTTAGCGGTGGTTTCTACTAAGGTATTGTAGAACTGCGCTGTTGCGCAAAATCGGATTTTGACAGGTATTACACATTCATCGAAAGTTCCACTCCAGGTCAGTGGACCAGAGAGTTTCTCGTTTTCGTCAAACCCTTCCACGCTACTAATCACCTTTCTGGTCGCTTCGAAATCATCGGAAGCCACTAGAAATTCTAAACAACCGATGACCTCCATCCTACGACGCAGATCGCCAGTTTCGGAAAATAGTGTAATTCCAGGTTGCTTCTCAAAGGCAGCCAAAATGTTGATCATGAATGGCTCTACATTGGCATATCGCTCGAAGCCTCTGCAGTCGAGTGTAAACTGCACCGCCTGCATCAAGGTATCTTGAGTTTTGTCTGCAAACCCTTTGAGCTTAGACACTTTCCCTTGTTGGCAAAGGAGTAGTAGATCATCTAGATTTTCAGCGCCACCATCTTTCCAGAGCACGGCAATTTTCTTTGGGCCGAAGCCAGAAATTTTGAACATCTCAACAACGCCCTCTGGTGTATCTTGTAAGAGCTGATCCATACTTTCAAATGAACCTCTTTCCAGAAGCTGAGTAATATTTGCTGCCATTCCCTTGCCGATGCCTTCAATTTTCGGAATTTCGTCTATCTGCATCGTACTCATCTCAGTATCCAACGCGCTGATCGTATCTGCTGCCGTTTGATAGCCGCGGATTTTGAATGGATTGTCTCCATGGAGTTCCATCAGTTGTGAGGCGAGTTTGAGCTTGGATTTAATTTCGGCGTTCGTCACGATAGTCGTATTTTAAAATTGAAATATAAACTTACAAATTGCAATAGAATTAAATGCCAATTAAGGTTTATAAGTTATCATTGCGACGAATCAAAGCTCAAAAATCGATTGGGAGTAGTCATCAAACAAAGTAGTATTTCTGCCTTTTTCACCTATTTGGGTGCTGCTATTGGTTTTGTTAATACCATTATTCTTTTTCCCATATTCTTATCTACCGAACAGATTGGATTATTGAGGGTCATTCCTTCTACCGCTTTCTTGATCACCTCTTTCTCACAACTCGGCATTGCAAGCACCCTGCAGAAGTTTGCCCCAGAGCTAAAAAAAAAGCCTGATGGGTTAACTCAACTCATTACGTTTTGTGTGATTGTTGTCCTACTTGGCTTTAGTATTTCTTGCGGAATTATTTATCTATTCGAGGATTACATCAAGGCCTATTTTAGTACGAACTCTGCTTTATTGTCAGAATATTTTTTGGTAGTAATCGTGTTGGTTCTAATCCTTTCTCTTCATGCCTTATTTGAAGTCTATAGCAGACTATTCTTAAAAACAATTATTCAAAACATTATCAAAGAAGTGGCCTTAAGGCTCATGTTTTCTATTGGGGTTTCGCTTTACTTCATTCAATTTATATCCTTTCCTGAGTTGGTCTACGGTTTAATTCTGATGTACAGTTTGATGCTTATTATGCTTTTGTCATATACCCATTATTTGGGGGAACTCAAATTCAGCTTGAAGCTCGATTGGATCGACAAGCCATTGGTTAAACGCATTGCATTGTATTCTTTGTTTGTTATGATAGGTTCTGGCAGTGCCAATATTGTTTTGAACATTGACCAAATCATGATTTCTTCTGCACTAGGCCTGCAGGCCAATGGAGTTTACTCCACTGTGTTTTATTTTGCTGTAATGATTGAGCTTTCCAGACGTGTCATTGTACAGATAACCACCCCTCTTATTTCCGATTCATTAGAAAATCAAGATCTACCAGCTATAGAGAAAATCTACAAGCAAACTTCTATCAATCAGATGGTAGTAGGTGGGTTATTCTTCATAGGACTAGTTTGTAATTTGGACAACGTTTTTGCGCTGATGTCTAACGGACAAGAGTTCGCAACAGGAAAGTATGTGGTCTATTTCATTGGTCTATCCAAAGTAATGGAAATGGCCTTTGCTAATAGTAGTCCCATTATTGCTATGTCTAAATATTACAAGTTCAATGTAATAACCATAGCCATTTTGGCGATTCTTATGGTTTGCCTCAATCTTGTACTAATTCCAATGTTTGGTATATCAGGAGCTGCTTTTGCCTCCATGCTTGCCCTTTTAATTTTTGGAATTATCAAGATGATTTTCATCCAAATAAAGTTTGGCTTTATTCCATTCACCTGGAAGAATGGCACTTTACTACTCATCGGACTAGCGGTATTAGCCATAGGGTTTGCCCTTCCTAAATTTGATAATGCGATAATTGATTTAATCCTGCGCTCCTTTCTCATCGGGCTGCTTTATTGTGGAGCCGTATATTTCTTTAAAGTATCAGATGAAATAAATAATGGATTGATTCATCTGACGAAAAAGTTTTCACAACGATAATACTTTCATACTCATCGAAAGCACTAGATTAATTCCAATCAAATCAAGACTTCTCCGTTTCAATAGTATGAAAAATTTAAACCTACTTTTAATTCTGAGCTTTCTTTTGTTTGTAGAAGCATGTGATAGTGATGAACCAGATTCCAATACCGGCGATGAAAACACAAAAGAACTCAGTCAGTTGTCCGATGATTTCTCTGGAGATGGAGCGCTCATCGACTATGTCACCAACAACGCATCAGCCTTACCCGACGTATCGAGAAAAAATGGGCGATACCATGCCAACCTCACCTCGAATACAAACAACATCACGCTACACTATCACGAGGACCAAGGTCGACTGGATGCAAAGAAACTGTCCTTCCCTTTTGAATTTATAGCCAGGAATATTGGCATTGGCACGCAAGAAGATTCACAAACAGCACCTACATCTGTCAACTCTCCTTACAATTTTTGTGGAGTACAAGTGCACGTGCTGAATCTCGAGACACCAAGCTCTAGTCATGTGGTAGTTGGTCACCGCGGGCCAACGGCCTTTACCATAGAAGGGAAAAATACGAGCAACGGAAGTTCGAGTGTCAACGACATCGGCGCCAACACGGTACCTGATGGTCGAGCAGATATACGTATTGTTGGTAATGAAGACCACACGATAACCGTTTATTGGCAAACGCCAAATTCAACTTCTGGAGAAGATGATTGGACGCTCTATAATGGCACAGGGGACTTGCCTGGAACAGCTCCAATTTTTGAGGATGAAGTATATGTAGGCTTGATAACTTATGCTTTTGAACTCACTGGTGTACCTTTCGTAGGTACCTGTGATGGGATTGAGATCAAATAGCCAACTTACTTCTTTTTTTTACTTTTTCACGAGCCTGATATTCAGACAATGTCAATTTGAATTCAGTTGATCGATTAGGTTCACTTTTTATTTCAATATTGCCGCCATTGAGTTTAGCGAATTCAAAACATAGTTTCAAACCCATGCCTGTACCTTTTTCACCAGCTGTACCAGGCGTACTTTCCTTTTCCATTTTTGTGAATAAAACTTCAATTTCACTTTGAGTCAACCCAATACCGTTATCAATGACCTGCACATCTACATTTCCCTTTTTTGAGGAGGCCAACATGGTGACAACACCTCCTTTTGGAGTGAATTTAATGGCGTTATTGACCAAATTTCTAATGATAAAAGTCACCTGATTTTTATCTCCAAATGCATAAGCACCTTTTCCAACACTGTATTTCAGCTCGATATTTTTCTTGTCTGCCTGATCTCTGTACAGCTCCCAAATGTTGCTTAATATTTGACCAAGATTCAATTTTTCCTTTCTTGTTTCAAATTCCTGAACTTGAATTCTCGCCCATTCTATCAAATTGTCAGTTAAATTAATTGTATTGTCCACAGTAGTCTGCAAACCTTGACTCAGTTTTTTGACATCTTCCTCACTCATATGCTTAATCCCTTCTACCATAATAGAGGACAGCCCTTTCAACGAATGAAGCGGGCTTCTCAAATCATGAGCAATGATGTTGAAAAACTTATCTTTCGCATTGTTCAGATCCTTTAAATATTCAGTTTGAGCCTCAATCAATATTTTCTGATCCAACAATTCTCTGGTTCTTATTTTCACCAATTCTTCCAATTCTTCGTTTGATTTTCTAATGATATCTTCAGCTTGTTTTTGAGCTGAGATATCAAAAGACAGAACCAACAATCCATCATCTACAGGCCTTATCTTCAACTCAAAATATCCTTTACTGCTATCTGGAAAATCAAATTCGTTCACCCACTCATTTGCCTGCTTTTTTTGCATACACTGCTCCAAAAGTTTGAACATGGGAGTTTTCTCAATACCTGGAAATTTTTCCATCATGGTAAATCCAATCAAATCATTTTTGGATAATTTGGCATGACGTGCTACAGCTTCATTGGCATAGATATATCGCCATTCATGATCGATGACTTGCACACCTTCGATCATACCATCGAAAATCTCATAGTTTCCCATAAAATTAATTTTTCTCAATCTGGTCAGGCAGGCTCACTTGAAAAGAACTATTCTATCTAGAATAAATAACTGCTGTCAATCTTATAGCTGGAGAAATGAAATAAATATGTGGTAAGGGCTAAATATGAATTACCACTTCTTAAATAAGTTAATGCATAATTCGGCAAATACAAAGCCTATGCACACTTTTCACTAGACATTTTTAGGCTGTTCTTTTTTTCGAATCGCTAAAACATTTCCTATCATTATCAGTACCACCCCGATGGCAGCATACCAAGTCATTTGATAGTTTTCAAAAATTAATGAAATACCGATAGCTATCACCGGGATTATGACCAAAGCATAAGCAGCTTTATCAGCTCCTACTCTACTGATCAGCGTGAGATAGGTGCCAAATGCGATAATTGAACCAAAAACTGTCAGGTAAAGCAATGAAACGATGTAAGTAGCTGATGAATCAAAACTAAACGGGCGCTCTAGAATCAAAGCCAAGAGTCCCATCCAAATACCTCCGTATAACATACCATAGGCATTCGCTTGAATAACTGGAATGTTGCTGGCAGAGTTTCTCGCCGATGTGATATTACCTAAAGAAGCAATAATCACTGATAAAACCGTAATGATGGTGCCGACAATAGTTTCCTGAGAAAATGTTAAACCCAGAAATTCATTACTAAAAATCAATATGGTACCTGACAACCCAAACAAGGCTGCCATCAAAATACTTTTGTTGATGGGGCACTTTAAAAAAATGGCTCCAAACCCTGAATTTAAAAATACTAAAGTAGAATAGGCCACAGCAATCAACCCACTGGCGAGATAGACTTCAGCCTCATAAACCAACCAATAGTTTACTCCAAATAGCAAAAAACCTTGTAAAGCAATAAAGCCATGTTCCCGAATGGAGAATTTCATCTTTCTTCGAGTAGCTAAACAAAACGTAATCATCACTACTCCGGCCAGTAAGTATCGGTAAACCACCGAAACCAAGGGATCCACCACACCCAACTGGAACTTTATAGTAAACCAGGTTGACCCCCAGATCAACGCAGGAATTATAAACAGCCAAAGATTTTTATTCATAACCAATGTTCTCTAATTAGCGCAAGCTAAACAAATGTCCTAGATGAATATTCCTAATTGTGGTGATGAGTAATGATAATAGTTTTGAGAATGAAAGAATTTCGGCTTGTCCCAGACTCTATGATCGATTATATTTAAACAACCTAACCCACATACCAGCTAAAAAATGAATCTTCAGGAGCAAATACTTGATAGCTACGACAGTTTGGTCGTCTTTTCACTCGATACCTCCTACCGTATTCTATCATTTAACAAAAGTGGATTTCTACTGCTCAAGCAGATGTATGGTAGAGAAGCCAAAATAGGAGATGATATCCTTGATTTTTTTGAAAGCGAGCGCTCCAAATCATTAGCAAGGGAGCACTTCGACAGAGCCCTTCAAGGCGAGCGATTTACAGTCATGCGTCCGTTTGGAACAAAAGGAAACATGAGACACTTTGACATCATGTATGCGCCTCTCGAAACTAATAACAAGATCTATGGTTTCTCTGCGCTTGTAGTAGACATTACTGAAAAAAAGAAACACGAAGAAGAACGTATACGAGCCAATGAAATGTACAAGAGGTTATTTGTCACGTCCAAAGATGCGATCATGACTTCTGAGCCTCCTTCCTGGAAATTTACTACAGGAAACAACACTATTCTAGACATGTTCAAAGTAAAGGATATGAAAGAATGGACGTCATTGGGCCCTTGGCATGTGTCACCAGAGTATCAACCCGATGGTGAACGCTCCTCAGAAAAGGCCAAACGAATGATTCATACGGCGATGGAAAAAGGTTCTCATTTTTTCGAATGGACCCATCGGAGAATGAATGGAGAAGATTTTCCGGCCACTGTTCAATTGACACGAGTCGACTTCAGTGAACGTCAGTTTCTACAGGCCACAGTAAGAGACATTACCGAGGTAAAAAAGACAGAAAAAGAAAGAATTCTAAACGAAACCAAGTTCCAAAACATCTTTGAGGGTGTGAGCGAGGGTATTTTGGTGGCGGGCTATTATGAAGGTTCATTTCTATATGCCAACCCAGCCATCCAAAAAATGACCGGCTACTCACAGGAGGAGATAATAGGCCTCCCTCCGAATCTGGTACACAACGAAAAAGATCATGACCTGGTACTTAATGCAGTCAAAAGTTGTAAACATGATCAAGAAAGTAAAACCATAGAAATAGAGTTCATACGAAAAGATAAATCCACTTTTTTAGGACAGGCCATCTATTCATTTATGAAATGGGGTGACTTGGACTGTATCGTAGCCTTTATCAGAGACATCAGTGATCTCAAAAAAGCAGAGAAAGAAATTCGTGATAACCAAATGAGGTATCAAGCCTTATTTGAGTATTCAAAAGATGCCATTATCATCTTCAAAGCCAGCGGTGAATTCGTTACTGGCAATGAAGCGGTTGTAAAACTATTTCATGCCGAAAACCTTGATGCATGCAAAAACACACCTCCTGATGTAATTTGGCCAGAGTTTCAGCCAGATGGAAAACCATCATTGGAGAAATCTGAAGAAGTGATGCGAACAGCCGTCGAAAAAGGTTCTAATTCTTTCGAATGGCAATACAAAAAATATACTGGTGAAACATTTTATGCATCTGTCACACTATCTAGAATAGATACCGATGATGAGGTATTTGTCCAGGCAAGCATTCGAGATATTACTGAGCAAATAGAAACAAAGAAGCGGCTTGAAGCTCAAAACGAATTACAAAACCTCTTGATGAGAATATCTTCCAAATATATCAATACACCACTCGCAGATGTAGATGAAGCTATTCAAAACTCACTCAAGGAAATTGGTGAATTCGTTAAAGCAGACCGCTCCTATCTGTTCGAGTTTGATTACATCAACCGAACCATTAGCAACACCTTCGAGTGGTGTGCAAAAGATATTCGTAGCGTCATGAGTGATTCGCAAAATCTTCCAATGAATGAGGTGGCTGAAATGGTTGACCCTCACTTTCTTGGTGATTTCATTTACATCCCGGACACTCAACTTATGGAAGAAAGTGGCTCTAAGAAAATCCTAATAGAACAGGAAATAAAAAGCTTACTAACCGTTCCTTTGATGCACCGAAACAACTGTATAGGTTTTGTGGGCTTCGATTCAGTGGCAAGTAAAAAAATGTATTCTCAAAAGGAAATAGCCATTTTGAAGCTTTATTCTGATATGCTGGTCAATATTCAGATGAGGTCCGAAAAAGAAAAAGAACTGCAAAAATTATTACACACCACAAAAGAGCAAAATCAACGACTTAAAGAATTTTCATACATTACTTCGCATAACATCCGTGCTTCTGTAGCCAATTTGTTAGGACTTTCTGAAATGATTCGAGTAATTCCAGAAAGCGAGGGCTATTTAGATATGTTGAAGGTGACCACGGAAAAACTGGATAATTCCATCACCAACATCAATGAACTAATCAATTTCGAAAATCAAACCAGTGAATTAAAAAAAATAGATTGCAGCTTGTCTGAAGCCATCCAAAGAGTATTGAAGTTGACCAATCAGATCATCAAAAAGAAAGAAGTTGATCTAAAAATTGACATTGAAGAATCACATATGATCAAAGCTTTTCCTGCCTATCTCGACAGTATTTTCCATAATTTGATCACCAATGCTTTGAAGTACGGTATCACAGATCAATCCAAGTTGCTAGAAATCTACGCCAACCAGGAAGAAACCGGAACTTCTGTTTTCATCAAGGATCGCGGCTTGGGGATTGACCTGGACAAGTACAGAGAGAAGATGTTTAAATTGGGAACCAGACTGCACGACACCTCCGATGGACAAGGTCTGGGCTTGTTTATGACCAAAAGACAATTAGAAGCCATGGGTGGACAAATCGAGGTTCAAAGCCAACTAAATAGCGGCACCACTTTCAAACTATTTTTTCCAGAGTTAGTAAATGCATCCTGATCTTTCTTCCTTCTACTTAGATAAACCCGAGCCTATAAAAAGTTGTTTGTTGGCACTCAGAGATTTGGTTCTTCAGTTTGACTCTGATATCAATGAAACCAAGAAATATGGCATGCCTTGCTATCTCTTCCAAGACAAACCCTTCTGTTATATCTGGACAGATAAAAAATCAGGAGATCCCTATCTTCTCATTGTGGAAGGAAATCAAATCAATCATCCAGCTTTGATTCAAGGGGATAGAAAAAGGATGAAAACCTTACCGGTGAATCCATTGTCCGATCTTGACATAACTTCAATCCACGAAGTGTTGGGAGAAGCAAAAAAGCTCTATTTGAAAAAACAATAAGCTAAACGACTATCACATACCAAGTTCAACTTTGAACGCCATTCCCCATCAATTTGTATCATAAACGAACACTCCCAATTTAATAAAACAGGCTTAACACTATCCTAATAGCTGATTGGTAGCTTTAGCACAGTTATTGCAACTGTTACAACAAAACCAAAATAAAACTCAAATGACAAAGTGGATTTCAACCCTCGCCGTAGCCATCATTATTTCATTCAATACCTCTGGGCAAACGCATCAACCTTCACTGGAAGATTGTAAACTGATGTTTCAGGACTACTACTATCTGAAAGACTGGAAAAAGGCACAAACCAATCTGGAATACATCATTAAAAACAGCCCCAATGAAGGAGAAAAGTACTACATCAAAGGCGTGAAAGTATATGAATACTTGATGAAGGAAACCGAGGACAATGAACTCGACAAACAATATCAACAAAAAGCCCTTGACCTTTATCAATTACGTCTATCCATCTATGGAAATAATGACCAGGTTCAAAATCAGTTCTTGTCTAGCATCTATCGCTATTGGATCAGTCAACCGACTAAATACGACAGTCTCGCCTCTCTTTTTCAAGTCAGATTTGATGAAAATATTGAAGTAGTATCTCAATCCAATATGCTGGCCTATTTTGATGTCATGCGCCGGGCAAAAAAATATAAACAACCTTTTGACGAAGCATTAGTACTGACCAATTACGACCGAATAGCAGAACAGATGAGACTCGAAGGAGATGCTAAAGGCTACATGGAAAAAATCGACCAGATGCTATTGGAGTCCGTTGATCTCAATTGCGAGAAAGTGGAAGAGGTCTATGGACAGTCAATAAGCGAACCTCAGCAAGCAAAGCGCTATCTCAATATGATTTTCAGAATGGATTGCGAAGTAAATGACAAGGCCCAGGAAGCTTTGGCTGTAGTCTTAGACAACGATCCGGAATATAAACTCGCTATGTATGCCGCTAAAAAAGCTACTATCGACCGAAGGTTGAGCGATGCACAGCGATACCTTGGCATTGCGTTGCAGCAAGCCACATCGCTCGATCAAGAAGGAGATGTATATATGGAATTGGCTAAAACCATGACGCTAAAAGAAAAGAAACAGGATGCCTACAAATATGCCAAACAGGCCATCGCAAAAAACAACAACAAAGAAGCCTATAAGCTGATTGGCAACTTGTACATGTCCAGCTTCAGCGAATGTGTGGGTGACAAAGACATCGTAGCCAGAAGAGCAGTATTTATCGCTGCTTATGAAAAATTCAAAATGGCAAATGATGAAAAAAACATGGCACTCGCAGAAGCGCAGTTCCCCACCATGGAAGAGATTCATTTCAACAGCTATGAGCTGGGACAATCCCTGATTGTTGATTGTTGGTTTAAAGAAGAAGTGGTGATTGCCCGAAGGCCTGTAGAATAAACAAAAAAAACCCTGACGGATTCTGTCAGGGTTTCAAAACCAACTCAAACTACTCGTTTCTTAGCCAATAAATTTGGCGAATTCTCTTTCAATAGTTTTTGGACTAGAGCCATAGCCTACTCCTAGTTGCTCTGACATCACATCAGGGTAGATATCTTCCTGGCCCGCTGCTAATCCATCCACTACTGCCTTAGCGACGTTCTCTGGTGTATCCTTACCCATTTCCATATCCTTGGTCATATCTGTATCTATTGCACCCGGATAAACACCCGCTACCAAAACGTTGCGCTCTGCTAATTCCGCTCTATAGCCTTGTGTTACACTATGCACGGCTGCTTTAGTCACAGAGTAAGTGCCGATCACTGGCATATTCGCCAATCCAGCCAACGAAGACACCACGGCTATCGCTGCCGCATCTTTTTGTTTCAACACTTCCACAAAGGCATTGGTCAAGTTGATCACGCCGTGTACGTTCACTGCTAGCTGATCCGATAGATTGACAGCCGCATCTTTCCCTAGGATACTATCGAATTTCAACACGCCGGCATTGTTAATTAAAATCTCCACATCACTCGCCACTTTTGCAGCTTCAGCTATAGTCGCTTCATCCGTCACATCCAGTTTCAAAGGCACCAATCGATCACCGTACTTTTCTTTTAGCACGACAAGTGTCTCAGGGTTTCGCGCACCAGCATAAACTTTTTTGGCTCCTCTTTCGAGTAATTCTACCACGATAGCCTTACCTATCCCTCTGTTTCCACCACTCACTAATGCTACTTTTCCTTCTGGATTAATTTTTACTTCTGACATTTGATTATTGTTTTAGTTTTTTAAAAGTTGTAGGCTAGAAAACGGAGATGATTAAAAACCGGATATAAATTTTTATCGTAAAATTGCATCAGTGATATTAAAATATTTATACCATGATAAATCTAGAATGGCTCAGAACTTTTCGAGCGGTATATAAAACCAAGTCATTAAGCAAGGCTGCAGACATGCTGATGGTGAGTCAGCCCACCGTGAGTCAGCAGATATCAGCATTAGAATCTCGCATGGGCAAAAAACTCTTCGAACGAAAGTCTAAAGGTGTAATCGAAACCGACGTGGGTCAGATGCTCAATACCATGATTTCGGGTTCTATTGAAGCCTTGGAGGGTGTGGAGCACAAAATCATTAAACCGGATTCTAACCTCAAAAACATATTGACCATCGGTGTATCGCCTCACCTTTACAAAACCACTTTTTGTCAAAATATTTTAAGTTTAGGAGAATACGTACATCTGACTTTTGGCACGAAGCAAGAACTCATTAGAGAAGTGGAAGAAGGCAATTTGCTCTATGCCATAGTTCCTGAAAAACAAAACACCTACGATACTTACTGTTACCACTTGATCGATCAGAATATAATACTGGTAGGAACACCAGATGTTGACTTCAATGAATTAGAAAAACACTACAAAAAAAGCCATCAAATGGCTCAAGACTGGTTGGCTCAACACAATTGGTATGCACACGACCACAATTCTAGCTTTATCAAAATATACTGGTTGAATGTGTTTGATAAGAAAAGGCCAGCTATAGTTCCTAACTATGTAATTCCAAACGAATTTGAAGCGCTGTACCAACAAACAAGGGGGGCTGGGCTCTCTATTGCCTTCGACAATGTAGCGCAGCACTTTGTAAGCGAAGGCACTTTACAAACTTGCGAACTAAAGAAGGTTCACTATCGAGATTTGTACTTGATTGCTAATAAGAAAAAATCCAAAAGTAGCGAAACCGAAAAATTGCTACAGATTTTGAGAAAAATCAATCTGCCTGCTCCTTACTAGCTGCTTTTCCTTTCCCAATAGGAATCGTACAGTAAATATACCAACTGCGGTTTCTATTGGCGCCACCAGGATTGTTCTTTCGTACATCAACAAATCCCTGATAATATCGTACGCCAAGATTCATGCCGCCGGGTTTCAATTTGTATCCAACACCGCTGGTGAATCCCGCATCCAATCGTTTATAATTATCCCTTTCATCTTCCCGATAAACGATATCATTTCCATTCAAATCATAGTAGTAATAGGTAGAAGCCTTGTGCCTCAATGCCAATTGTGGGCCAAGCATCAAATGTATTTTTGGTGTAACGTTATACTTCATCAACAATGGAACCTGAAAATATTCTACCTTCAACCGTGCATCTGCCCCTATCAATACACCATCCAAACCCGTAATTCCGGTCACTGCAGGGTCTTGGTTAGTAAACTCCATTCCAGACGCAGAAATAACATTAACCGATGGGTTAAAAACCCATTTTTCACTTAAAATAAAATCAAAATAAAATCCCAAATGTAATGAGCCATAATAACTGCTTTCATCCAAGCCAGATTGGTTAGATGTAGCATATCCGCCTATCAAGCCGAATTCAAGTTTTTCTGAATTTAGCTTGTCGCCTAATAGCAATGAAATAAGTACTTGTGAGTGAGCATGCCAAGAAAAGCATGCAAGGAATAAAAATAGTAAGGCAGATTTTTTCATGAGCGTAGATTAATTTACTCAAATAAAAATAGACCAAAATCAATTATCTCAATTATTCCCTATTATTTATAAAACAATTTTAACATTTGACATCATAGCTCTTTTCAGCATTAATCTAAAAGTTTTATCTGTCACTTCAAGCCAATTCACTGTCATAGCCAACAATAACTCTTTCGCCATTTTATAATTGGCGAATCCATAATGCAAGGCTACTTTTTCCAATGCCTCTTTGTCTTTAATTCTTCTGCCTCTTGTTAATTTTTGAATTTCGGCCAGCACCTTTTTAGAAGACCCCAAAATTAATGGTTCACCAGTGGAAGATGAGATTACAAATACCCCAGACAAATCATTGAGTCTTCCGGTTTTTTGAATTAAGGTATTGATACCATTGCCTCTTTTTTGAAATATGCTCAACTCATAGCCTTGCAAGAGTTTCCTTTTGAGCAAATTCACCTTCGCTATGATCCTCTTCGAACGATTGAGCTGCTTTGCCGAATAATTTGGGGCAAGCACATCTAATTTATTGATTATTGAATGTTCCATGATGTAAGTGTTTGCACAATTGGTTGCCAATTCCATTCCAAACTGAAAATCAGCACCGTAAGCGATCCAAAGCGCTTTGAGCTCTATTCACAACCCTAAAATGGGAAACAAATTCCCCAAATGGGAATTTCATAGAAGACAGTCAGTCAAACCATGTAGGATTTTAACTCATGATTTTCAGGGTTGATAGAAAATCAGCTAACTTCGCGGATTAAACAGCAGGTAAGATGGTTATTTATAAAAAGTTCGCATTTGATTCAGCACATTTTCTCCCGAACGTACCGGAAGGACATAAGTGCAAAAACATGCATGGTCATACCTATAATTTGACGGTGTATTTAGAAGGCGACTTGGATACCGAGCTACAATGGGTGATGGACTTTAAGGAATTGAAAGACGTAGTAAAACCAGTGATCGAAAGCATCGACCACCAACTGCTCAATGACATAGAAGGCCTGGAGAACCCTACGGCAGAAAGAATAGTGGTATGGATTTGGGAACAAATACAACCTAAACTGCCTCTTTTGAGTAAGCTAGAACTAAACGAAACCCCTACATCTGGAGCCATCTACGAAGGAAAATAAGACGACAATGGAAGCAAAAACACACGATATCGAAATCATGGCACCGGCAGGCTCATACGAAAGCCTTCATGCAGCCATCAAAGGAGGAGCTAATTCCATCTACTTCGGCGTAGAGCAGCTCAACATGCGCGCCAGATCGTCCAACAACTTCACGCTTGAGGATCTAAGGAAAATCGCTGAAATCTGTACCGAAAACAACATGAAGTCCTACATCACGCTCAACACCGTGATGTACGATCATGACATGAACCTCATGCGTTCGATCGTGGATGCAGCTAAAGAAAGTGGCATTTCAGCTATTATCGCGGCTGACCACTCGGTCATGAACTACGCGAAGAAAATTGGTTTCCCTGTCCACATCTCTACCCAAGCCAATATCAGCAACATCGAAACAGTAGAATTCTACGCCATGTATGCCGATGTCATGGTTATGGCACGTGAACTCAGCTTGATGCAAGTAGCTGATATCACCAGAGAAATCAAGAAAAGAAATATCACCGGCCCTGCTGGTGAATTAGTCCGAATCGAAGTATTCGCTCATGGTGCGTTATGTATGGCCGTTTCTGGCAAATGCTACTTGAGTTTGCACTCTGATATGGCTTCAGCTAATAGAGGCGCCTGCGTACAAAACTGCAGAAGAGAATACACAGTCAAAGACGAGCAAGGCAACGAACTCAAAATTGACAACGAATATATCATGAGTGCCGCAGACCTCTGCACCATTGATTTTATGGATAAAGTAGTAGAGGCTGGAGTTTCCGTATTCAAAATTGAAGGACGAGGAAGAGCGGCTGACTATGTATATACCACCACCAAGTGCTATAGAGATGCCGGCGATGCTATCAATGAAGGCACTTACACCGCTGATAAATTCGAGCATTGGAAAACCGAACTAGAAAGAGTCTACAACCGTGGATTCTGGGATGGCTATTACCTAGGCCGAAAAATGGGTGAATGGAGCGAAGTACATGGCTCGAAAGCCACCACTAAGAAAATATTCTTAGGCAAAGGCGTAAAATACTTCAACAAACTAGGCGTAGGCGAATTCCTCATGGAAACTCACGCACTGGAAAAAGGTGATGAAATCATGATCACGGGGCCTACTACAGGTATCGTAAAAGCGACTGTCGAAGAAATGAGAGTTGCCGATTCCACTGTAGATAAAGTGAAAAAAGGCGACAGCTTCTCTATCAAGATTGATGAGACCATTCGCCCTTCTGACAAACTATACAAAGTAGTACCTGCCTAATATGCACAAAATCACCCACTATCGTGATCGATGCATTGGGTGCAATGCCTGCGTAGAAATTGCGCCGGATCGATGGCGTATTTCCAAGAAAGATGGGAAATGTACATTAGTGGGTGGTAAAACGAAAAAAGGCATCTATCACGTAGATATTCATGAAGTAGAGTTGGAAGAAAACAAAAGAGCAGCAATAAGCTGCCCGGTCAACATCATTAAGATCGACGGTAAGTAACTCTTCGCCTCCATTCTTAAAACTTAAAATTGCCATTTCGCAGATGAACTTCTGTCATGGACTTTTTATTTTACGTAGTTTACGTATATTTGTACGTAGTTATACGTATTTAAAAGTTATGGAAGGAGCAAATTGTATCACATGTCAAAACCTTGAATGTATTATTAAGAAAAATAGTCATGACAAGGATGTTGAACAGTATCTAAGTAAAAAACACACCATTCAATGCAAAAAAGGACAGCAGTTCATTTTGGAGGGTGCACCAGTTCACGGGCTTTACTTCATCAACAAGGGCAAGGCAAAAGTGGCCAAAACAGGCTTTCAAGGTAGAGAACAAATTGTTCGATTTGCCAAGGACGGAGAGATCATTGGACATCGTGGATTCGGTATAGGTGAATCATATCAAATCAATGCTGTAGCCTTGGAGGATACGGTTCTTTGCAATTTTCCTAATGAATTGATGCAAGACATGCTAAAACATGCGCCAAATCTCACTTACGATTTCATGCTGTTTTATGCCGATGAGCTGAACAGAAGTGAGACAAAAGTGAAAAAATTTGCTCAAATGACGGTACGAGAAAAAGTTATCGATGCCATTCTTTATATCCACCGCAAATTCGGACAGAGCAACGATTATTTAAACATTCAGCTTTCAAGAAAGGAAATAGCAGATTTTGCTGGCACTACAGATGAGCAAGTCATTCGCGTCATATCCGCATTGAAAAAAGAGAACCTATTACGTGCATCGGGTAAGAAGATTGGAATTGTAGACCTCGACTTACTCAAAAAAGAGATCTCTGAGCATAATTTCTTCCTAGATAGTTAATTAAAACCTGCGTTATCGCAGGTTTACATTTGTCTTTTACCATACTACGTGAAGTTTTTTCGCACTTAATTTGTACGTATTACTACGTAATAATTTATTGCAATGGAGTTTCAATCAGGACAAGCCAACAAAACATTATTTATTAACACACTTGCGTTTACCATCTGCTTCGGTGCCTGGATGCTCAATGCTATCCTGGTTACCTTTTTGGTGGATAACCAACTATTCAATTGGACTGCAGTTGAAATGGGCTGGCTGATGGGAATTCCAGTATTGACAGGTGCAATTTTCAGGTTGCCTGCGGGCATTTTAACAGATAAATATGGTGGCAAACCTGTATTCACTGGCTTGCTACTAGTTTGCGCCATTCCGATGTGTTTACTCTCCTATTCCAACAGTTTCTGGACTTATGCCCTATGTAGCTTAGGGTTTGGCTTGGCCGGCACTAGCTTTGCAATTGGTATTGCATTTAGTTCTGTCTGGTTTCCAAAAGAAAAACAAGGAACTGCTTTAGGTATATTCGGAGCCGGAAATGCAGGAGCAGCCATCACAACCCTTCTTGGGCCAAAAATTCTAGACTTTCTAACCGATGGAAAAACAAACCCGGTAGGCTGGAGACAAATGCCGTTGATTTATGCCGGCTGTTTGGTAGTAATGGCTATCATCTTCTTCCTTTCCACCACAAACAAAAAACCTTCAGGAGAAGTACGCTCGATTCCTGTCCTACTGAATCCTCTTAAAAGTATCAGGGTATGGAGATTTGGGCTTTATTATTTCCTGGTTTTCGGCTGCTTTGTTGCATTTGCCGGATGGCTGGTTCCATATTATACCAACGTGTATGGTTTTGATTTAGCTACTGCTGGCCTTTTGGCTTCTTGCTTCAGTATTCCTTCAGGAGTTATTAGAGCTTTTGGCGGCTGGCTCTCGGATAAGTTCGGAGCCAGAGCGGTCATGTATAGAGTATTAGGAGGAAGTATGATTATCTCAATGGCATTGCTTCTTCCTCGTATGGACATCTATTCAGCCGGCAAGGGTTTCTCTGCTCCTCAGAGCGGCACCATCACAGCCATTAGCTCAGATTTCATTACCATCAATGATCAACCCTACCCCATTGTTGCCAAAACTTTCAAACTAGAAAACACCGAAGATGAATTCCATTTTTGGCCCATCAAAGAAACCTGGCAATAGCCTGTGGTGTCTGTTGGTAACCAGGTCACTAAAAAGCAATTATTAGCAGAAGGCGTTACTCATATTTACTTTCAGGCCAACGCATGGATATTTTCTATTCTTGCCATTCTCTTGGGTTCTGTTTGGGGAATAGGCAAAGCAGCTGTATACAAACATATTCCGGACTATTTCCCAGACCAAGTGGGAGTTGTTGGCGGTATGGTTGGAGTACTTGGTGGATTAGGCGGTTTTGTATGCCCCATTATTTTTGGCTATCTATTGACAGAAACAGGTCTTTGGTCAAGCTGCTGGCTGCTCATGCTCGGGCTATCTGTAGTTTGTCTAGGCTGGATGCACAGCGTTGTGCAAAAGATGAGCGACGAAGCCTCTCCAAGCCTAAAAGAAAACTTCGAAGTAGTACAGAATTAATCTTCAATTAGAATGAGGCACAAGTTGTACCTAGATCCAACCTATTAGTACAAGTTATACCGTACCTGAGCTATCTACCATCTAGATCAAACTATATCATGGAAGACTTATTTTACTTTTCAAGATTCCTTAATTTTCATAAAGGAATAAGTAAAATCTGATCAATATTAATTTTTGAGCTGTCGGAAATCATATTCTACTCCAAAACTCTCTACTAGGTTTGCTTCATTCCGATATCTGTAATTGAGATTCAAAGCCAAACAAAAACCAAACAAACTTTATCATGAAACATCTACTCACTACCATTTGCATCCTTTGCATCTCCATTTCCTCCCATGCTCAGTTTTCCTTATCGGGCGAGGTCAACGCCAGATCAGAATTTAGAAATGGTTTCAAAAAACCAATAAGCGAAGGTCAAGACCCTGCATTTTTCACAGAACAGCGTACCAGACTAAATGCCGGTTACAAAACTGATGAATATGAAATGCAAGTAGAATTGCAGGATGTTCGGATGTGGGGAGAGGATGGTATCGTGGACAAAGATTATAGTGGGTCCTTTGGTGTCTCCCAAGCTTGGGCACGATACTATATGTCTAACAAAGTATCAGTAAAATTTGGTCGCCAAATGATCTCCTATGACAATCAAAGAATGTTCGGTGGATTAGAATGGGCCATGCAAGGTTTGAGACATGATGCGGCGCTTTTCATGTACGAAGACTCTTCCAAACTAAAAATACACGTGGGACTTGCCTACAATCAAAACCCTGAAACGGGTGCTGAACCTGTGAGGCTTACAGGCACCTACTATCCACCATTTACTGGCAATGGGGCTTATCACGCTACCGGCAACTACAAACATATGGAATTCGCCTACCTAAACAAGCAATATGATGAAGGAAGCTTATCAGCTTATTTAGTTAACGATGGACGACAGTACGGATTGGAAGACTCGGTAGCCAATCGGCAAACCTATGGTTTGATGGGAATGAAAAAACTGGGCAACACAAAGTTAAATGGAGAGGTATTCTATCAGGGAGGAAAATACGCGCTCAGCGATCTTAGTTCTTATATGTTTTCTCTTTCTACTACTTTTAAAACTGCAGCCACGCCTCTCACCATTGGTTATGATCATTTATCTGGACAAGATCCTAACAGCAGCAAAGTCACAGCTTTTTCTCCACTGTTTGGCACTAATCACGCACTCTATGGATACATGGATTATTTTTATGTAGGTAATGGTCACAGTGACGTAGGCCTACAGGACATCTATCTTAAAACTAAATTTAAAATAGGGAAAGGCGCATTATCTGGACATGTACACTACTTTTTAGGAGCCAGCACGATTTATGAAGCCGACGGAGTAACTGAAGCTAGTGCCTCACTAGGAACAGAACTTGATTTGGTATATGTAAGAAAGCTAGGTAGTGCTGGCACATTTAAATTGGGCTATTCTCAAATGTTTGACACTGACTCCATGGATCTGATCAAAAACACACCGAATTCAAAATCACTTAATAATTGGGCTTGGGTACAATTGATTTTCAAGCCTACGTTCTTGTAAGACTTCATCGGCTTCATGACGAGTCTCACATTTTTACATCCAATCCGCTCTTAATCATAAACACTTTAGGAGCGGATTTTTTTATGCTTTTCTATATCAAAATATCAAACAGCAATCTCTATTCCTTTCAATCATATATTGCCTTAGAAATTCAGTATTCTCATCTCACCATCTAAGTAATTTAAGAACCAACCAGTTTGCTCCTTCAACACATTCGGGGGTTTTCAATTACTCAGTTTTAATTAGAAAATCACCTTAAAACACCAATATGACTACTTAATTGACTCAATCAAACTACGTAGATACTAAAACCAACCTTCAACTTATCTGCGTTTTCGCAGAAATAAAAGCCGAATAAAAAAGATTCCAAGGCTGTCATATACCATTTCATCACTCGCAAGGCCCAACTAGGTTTGCCATACAATTACGTAATAGTACGCAAACATTGTTAACCCAGCCAAAACAATAATTTAAGTACTAAACTAAAGAGTCATGAAAAAACTAATACCGGCTTTGTTCGCCATTATCCTAACCATCACCTCAGCACAAGCTCAATTTTCTTTGAGTGCGGAAGTTAATGCCAGATCTGAATTTAGAAATGGATTTAAAAAACCAATTACCGATGGTCAGGATCCGGCCTTCTTCACAGAACAGAGAACGCGACTATACGCCAATTACAAGGCCGATGAATATGAAGTAAACATCGCACTACAAGACATTAGAATGTGGGGAGCGGATGGAATCGTAGACAAAACTTACGGTGGTTCATTTGGTATCTCCGAAGCATGGGCCAGATACTATATGTCTGATAAATTCTCTGTGAAATTTGGCCGTCAAATCATCTCCTATGACAATCAAAGAATGTTTGGTGGATTGGAATGGGCGATGCAAGGTCTAAGACATGATGCGGCACTATTCATGTACGAAGATTCACTTGGATTGAAAATACATGCTGGCTTGGCTTACAACCAGAATCCAGCCACAGCAGGCGAACCTGTGAGATTAACAGGCACCTACTATCCTCCTTTTACAGGAAATGGCCCATATCATGCCACCGGCAACTACAAGCACATGCAATTTGCTTACCTAAACAAAAAGTATGAAAGCGGAAGTGTATCAGCCTATTTAGTGAACGATGCCAGACAGTACGGGTTAGAAGATTCTGTAGCCAATAGACAAACCTACGGATTGATGGGTATGAAAAAAGTAGGCGGAGTTAAACTGAATGCTGAGTTTTTCTACCAGGGTGGAAAAGTAGCCCTGAGCGATTTGAGTGCCTATATGTTCTCTGTTTCAGCTACGTTAAAAACAAGCGCTACGCCAGTGATTATAGGATATGATAGATTATCCGGTCAGGATTCAGAATCTACCAAAAACACCACATTTGCACCATTATTCGGAACCAATCATGCCTTTTATGGTTTCATGGATTACTTCTATGTTGGCAACGGCAATAGCAACTCAGGATTGCAAGACATTTACCTAAAAACAAAATTCAAAATTGGTAAAGGAGCCATCCTGGGACATATTCATCAATTCCTAACAGCAAGCACCATCTATGAAGCAGACGGCACAACTGAAGCCAGCGCTTCTTTGGGTACAGAGCTTGACTTGGTGTATGTGACTCCTGTAGGAAAAATAGGAACCTTTAAAGTGGGCTACTCGCAAATGTTCGCTTCGGACAGCATGGACATCATCAAAAACACTACCAATTCTAAATCGCTCAACAACTGGGCTTGGGCACAGTTGATCATCAAACCAAAATTCTTGTAAATCATCCATTCTAAATCAGAAAATCTAAAAACATGAATAAATTAACCACACTCATCACCCGAATAGTTGCTTTCTCGGTCCTCTTAGCTGGAATGGCTGCTTGTAGCAGCGGTACCTCAAAATCCACCGAAACCGAAGTGGCCATAGAGGCACCAAGTAAGACCATACAATTGGAAATAGAAAAGCCACAGCTGACTTTTGGCTTCATCAAATTGACCGACATGGCTCCATTGGCTATAGCCAAAGAATTGGGTTTTTTCGAAGACGAAGGGCTCTACGTCACCATCGAAGCTCAATCCAACTGGAAGAATGTACTCGACCGAGTAATCGATGGTCAATTAGACGGCTCGCACATGCTCGCTGGCCAGCCGATCGCAGCTGGTGCTGGATTCGGTAGACAAGCCAATTTAGTTACTCCTTTTTCCATGGATTTGAATGGAAATGGTATCACCGTATCCAATGATGTTTGGTCTAAAATGAAAGAGAATATACCCATAGATGCTGAAGGCAAGCCGGTACACCCGATCAAAGCTGATGCCTTAAAGCCTGTAATCACTGATTACAAAAACAATGGTAAAGCATTCAAAATGGGTATGGTATTTCCAGTCTCTACGCACAATTATGAAATCAGATATTGGTTAGCAGCCGCAGGGATTAATCCTGGCTTCTACACTTCAGACAATATCCAAGGGCAAGTAGATGCCGAAGTATTGTTATCCGTAACACCTCCACCACAAATGCCAGCAACATTGGAAGCAGGTACTATTTATGGTTACTGTGTAGGCGAACCATGGAACCAGCAAGCAGTATTTAAAGGTATAGGTGTGCCTGTCACTACCAACTACGACGTATGGAAAAACAATCCTGAGAAGGTGTTTGTAATGACCAAAGAGTTTACTGAAAAGTACCCAAATACGGCAGTAGCAGTAACCAAAGCGTTGATCAGAGCAGGTAAGTGGCTCGACACGCCAGGTAACAGACCAAAGGCTGTAGGCATCTTATCTATGCCGGAATATGTGGGTGCAGATTCAGTAGTAATCGCCAACTCCATGACAGGAACTTTCGAGTTCGAAAAAGGAGACAAGCGTTCTATGCCTGATTTCAACGTATTCTTTAGATACCACGCTACATATCCATTCTACTCAGACGGTATCTGGTTCTTGACTCAGATGAGAAGATGGGGACAGATTCCTGAAGAAAAACCAGCCGAATGGTACGAGTCTACAATCAAAGACATTTACAGACCTGACATCTGGAGCAAGGCTGCTGGATTATTAGCAGAAGAAGGCTACCTATCGGCAGATGAGATTCCTGAAACTGATGGTTTCAAACCAGCTACAGCTGAATTCATCGATGGTATTACCTACGACGGCAAAGATCCAATCGGGTATATCAACAGCTTTGAAATAGGCAACAAGGACGAGAAAATTCTTCCTTAAATCAAATGATTTTAAAAACTGAATTCTTATAAACCTGTCACACTGAGGTTCTCGAAATGTCTGTCAGCTTCTGGCAGCGAGGCTTCGAGGACCTCAGCCTGACAGCCCTGTTTTTAAAATCACTTTTCACTAATCCAATAAAGAATACAATCATGAAAGATAAAATCATCAAGGTCATTCGCTTTATCGGTCTCGGATTTCTCGAGCCATTAGTCAGACTATGTTATGGAGAAGAAACGCAAAAGAATGCCACCAACTTTGTCAAGCAAGCCTTGTTCCCGGTGTTTTCGATTCTTTTGTTTTTAGCCATCTGGCAATCTGGTGCCACACACCTCTACAACAAAGAAGCTGATAGAAAAATTGAAAAGGCACTAAAAGACCAAGGGGAAGAAGCCGCCGCTGATATGGAAGCCTGTATCGAGTCGGGTGACGTAAGTTGTCAACCAAATACTCTACCATCCCCTGCACAGGTCTGGGGAGCGTATCGCTCTCTGCTGGCGGATCACAAGATCATTGCCTCAAAGAAGGATGAGTTTGCAGAGAAAACGGCCAAGACCAATGCCAAGCGAGCTGAAAAGGGCCTCGACCCAATCACATACACAGGACGTCCTTCATTTGTTGACCAAATACTAACCAGCCTAAAGACTGTCTTTGCTGGCTTTCTTTTGGCGGCGATAGTAGCCATTCCCATCGGAATCATTATTGGCTTAAGCCAAACTTTGAGAACGTCATTCAACTGGTTGATTCAAATTTTTAAGCCTGTTTCTCCCGTGGTTTGGTTACTACTAGTCTTTATGATCATCAAAACCTTGATCACTGACCCAGACATGGACAAGTCGTTTATGATCTCCTTCATCAGTGTAGGGCTATGCGCCATGTGGGCCACATTAGTCAATACGAGTATGGGTGTTTCGTCTGTCGACAAAGACTTCATTAATGTATCGAAAGTATTAAGACTCTCGGTTGGGAAAAATATTTTCAAGGTTATTCTACCCGCTTCAATTCCACTGATTTTTACGGGACTTAGAATCACACTATCAGTAGCATGGATGGTACTTATTGCCATTGAATTGTTGGCGCAAAGCCCGGGACTTGGCTCTTTCGTATGGGAGGAATTTCAGAATGGAGCTAACGACTCCAACGCCAAAATCATCGTGGCCATGTTCGTCATCGGCATCATCGGTTTTGCCTTGGATCGTATCATGCTTACCATTCAGAAGTTCATGTCTTTCAATAAAGCCGAAATCGCTTAAACCCAATCACTATGGCATTTTTAGAACTGAATCATGTGAGCAAGTCCTACGGGACTGGCAAAGAAAAAGTAGAAGTACTGGACGATATCAATCTTCATGTAGAAGAGGGAGAATTTGTAGCCATTGTAGGCTTTACTGGTAGCGGAAAAACCACCCTGATCAACTTGATCAATGGCCTGCACTTCCCTGACGCTGGAGAAGTTCTTCTAAACGGCAAGCACATTGCAGGCCCTGGTCCTGATCGAGGCGTAGTATTCCAAAACTATTCCCTCCTCCCCTGGCTTAGCGTTCGTGGTAATGTAAAGCTGGCAATAGATCAAGCTTATCCCAACGCCTCAAGCAAGGAAAAAGACGAAAAGGCGGAAACGTATGTAGACATGGTGCATCTGAGCCATGCCATAGACAAAAAGCCTGCAGAACTGTCTGGTGGCATGCGCCAACGGGTTTCTGTGGCCAGAGCACTAGCTATGAATCCCGAAATGCTACTCATGGACGAGCCGCTCTCAGCACTCGATGCACTAACGAGAGGCAGTTTGCAGGAAGAAATCGTTAACATCTGGAGCAAAGACAAGAAGACTTGCTTACTGATTACCAACGACGTGGATGAGTGCATCATCATGGCGGATCGCATCATTCCGCTCAAACCTGGACCAAAGGCGACCTTAGGACCAGAATTCAAGGTGGACTTCCCGAGACCACGCGTGATCACTGAGATCAACAAAGATCCTGAATACAAAAAGCTCCGAAACGAAGTGTTCGAATACTTGATTGAAGTAGGTGCTTCACGAAGCTCTTCAAGCGACGAGTCTTATGAACTCCCAGATTTACAACCAGTCATGCCTGGTCGCATACAGTGGAGAAAGAAAACAGAGAAAGAAAAAACTAAATTCTTTTAGAACCTATAGATATGGAAGTATTAGAAAAAAAAGAAATCATCAAATCGAGCTTGGGAGTACCCATGCTTGACTCACGACCAGACCGATTGGTTTGCAAAGACTTAACGAAAATTTACCATACGCCGAATGGTGACTACACTGTACTATCCGAACTAGAACTTCATGTGAAACAAGGCGAATTCATCTCCATCATTGGTCATTCTGGATGTGGAAAATCCACCCTCCTATCAATGATTGCAGGCCTCAATGACATCAGCGCAGGCAAAGTTCTGGTAGATGATGAGGTGGTGAGAGGTGCCGGGCCAGATCGTGCCGTGGTGTTTCAGTCCCCCAGTTTATTTCCTTGGCTCACGGCTTTGCAAAATGTTTTGATTGGAGTGAAACAAGTATTTCCTCATGCCAGCAAGTCGCAAAAACTAGATATCTGTAAATACTATCTAAGCAAAGTTGGCTTGGGTAAGGACATGAACAAACGGGCCAGCGAACTAAGCCAAGGCATGCAGCAGCGTGTAGGCATCGCTAGAGCCTTTGCACTGAAACCTAAAGTACTACTACTAGATGAGCCTTTTGGTATGTTGGACTCATTAACTCGGGGCGAACTACAAGACGTATTGCTCGAAGTGTGGCAGAAAGAAAAAATTACCGCCTTGATGGTGACTCATGACGTAGATGAATCCATCTTCTTGGCCGACCGAGTGATCATGATGACCAGTGGTCCGTTTGCTAAAATCGGAGATGAACTGACTATCCCATTTGAGCGACCGAGAGATCGCGTGCATGTACTTGAGCATCCGGATTATTACGAATACAGAAGCTATTTAATGAATTTTTTAAACCATTGATATGAAAAAATTAACGATTCAGTACCTCATGTTTTTAGGTGTTTTGACCCTGGCCATTGTGGCCAGTCAAATTCTCATCCAACGCACCATTTCCGATAGCCGAACGGATTCCCGAATTATCAACATCTCAGGTAGACAGCGGATGCTCAGCCAAAAGATCACAAAGTCTGCGTTAAAACTGCCATTGAGTAAAAGTAAGGAGGAGTTTAACCGGACTAAATCGGAATTGACCGATGCCGCCAGACTATGGACAGACTCTCATCAAGCACTTAAGTATGGAAACGAACGTCTGGATGTAAGCAAAATGAATGAGTCAGTGTTTCTTGCGCGGTTGTTTACCCAGATTCAACCGTATTTTCAGTCTATCACCGAGGCGGTTATTGAGTTGGATCAATTCAACTATGATCAGTTAGAAGCGGATGCTATTCCTCCTCAAATGGAAGAAGCCATTCAGGCGATCTCCGATCATGAGAAGGATTTTCTAAAGCTCATGAATGACATCACCTTTGAGTACGACAGAATAGCCTCCGAAAAGGTAGAAAAGCTATCCACTTCGGAATACTATCTACTAGCTGGCACTTTGCTGCTGATACTGCTTGAAGCATTTTTTATTTTCCGACCAATGGTAAAAACGTCGAAGCGAAAGGACCATGTGATTTCAGAGTTCAATGATTATGTACAGCAAAGCATTTCTGCATTGGGACAAACCCATCAGGAAAAAGAACTGGCGGACAACATCATTGCTGAAGCTAACGAAAAGATTGACGCACTGTCTACGGTAAACAACAACTTGCGCAAGCGAATCAAGCAAACTAAAAATGAATACGAAAAGAAACTCAGCGAAGAGATCATCAACTACACAGAAATCAGCGAACTGAACACTACTTATGAAAACAAAATTGCTATGCTCGAAAAAGAACTAAAGCGCATGAAGAAAACTGTCTGAATTAACCAGCAGTGGTTAGTGAAAGTGGGGTGAGATCGCCAGATCAATAGCCTCACTTTATTTCTTTATTTAGGTGGAAGTGAAAGAACAAACTCATAACTCCTCTGAAGGTATTTCGCTGCCTGATCCATATTATCTAGCATGTTGTCCGGAACCACGACATAACCTTTCATCACGGCACCATAAGACTTGAATAATGCAGATTGATACTTTTCAATAAACTCTTCCCCATCTTCTTTTGATAATCGGATTCCGATCTCACCAGCTTTATTCAATTGCGAAAACATATGGCCATTTGCTGAGGTAAAAAGCATACTTTTTCCCTTCAGCTCGATATTTGGATTGGTAGCAATAAGCTGTTCGTACAGTGTCTTTTTATCCTTGGACATTCAATTAAGTTAAAACAAACAGTTCAAAATATCAACCTACGATTCATTTCCAATCAAAACCCACAATCGACTGCTTTTTCAATAATTGTTTAGGTACGCTTTGTTGAATTGAAGACTTGAGTCGGTTGATAACCGAATCTTTGATATAACTATTGTGTACTACGATACTCACCTCTCTCACCGGTTCTGGAGCCGTAAACCTCCGAACATGAAGTCCATCCTTTCCTTCACTCACTGAAAGCTCTGGTACCAGCGTATAGCCCACTCCCTTCTGCACTAGACTCTTCAATGCTTCAATGGAACCACTTTGATATTCAAATCCAATAGATGAACCATGTTTAGCGTCTCGACATATAGACAAAGCTTGTTCTCTAAAACAATGCCCTTCATCCAAAACCAATACTTCACTGGGATCCAGATCATCAGCTAGCATAAGTTTCTCTTCAAGGAAACGGTGCTTTTCTGGTAAATAAAGCAAAAACGGTTCGTAAAATACCGGTATCTCCCTTATCGAAGATTCGTCAAGTGGAGTCACCAATATGCCAATATCGATAATCCCATTTTCGAGCTGTGAAATTATCTGACTGGTTTGAAGTTCCCTTATCTTCAAGTGAACCTTAGGATTCTCTTCGATAAACGATGGTAAAAATTGTGGCAATAAATATGGAGCCAACGTGGGGATAATTCCTACTGTGAATTCACCTTCGAGTGATTCTTTTTCATGGGTAACAAATTCTTTAAGCTGTTTAGTTTCTCGAAGGATCTGTCTTGCTCTGAGAATGATCTCCTTTCCTATTTTAGTTGGTTGAAGTGGTTTCTTATCCCTATCAAAAATCCTGACACCAATTTCCTCCTCCAGTTTTTTGACTTGCATAGTCAAATTAGGTTGAGAAACATAACAATGCTCCGCAGCACTCACATAGTGCCTATATTCATCCAGGGCAACGATATATTCAAATTGCTGTAAAGTCATATAAATTTATATTATACAAGTATAACAATTATTGATTTGAATAATAACTTTTAAATGACCAGATTTATAGAACATTGAATTCGAAAATAAAACATCTATAAAAATGGAAAACAATAGTAACGGCGCAGGCAAATGTCCCTTTCACGGAGGGCAACTCAATCAAACCGCAGGTGGTGGCACATCCAATCTAGACTGGTGGCCCAACATGTTGAAATTGAATATTCTAAGGCAACATGCTAATCTCTCTGACCCTATGGGAGACGATTTCAATTATGCGGAGGAATTTAAAAAACTAGACCTAAGCGCAATAAAAAAAGACTTATATGATTTAATGACTGATTCTCAAGATTGGTGGCCGGCGGACTACGGGCATTATGGACCGCTGTTCATTCGTATGGCATGGCATAGTGCTGGAACCTATAGAATCTCTGACGGTCGAGGTGGTGCAGGTACTGGCACCCAGCGATTTGCACCTTTGAACAGCTGGCCAGATAATGGCAATTTGGACAAGGCTCGTTTGTTGTTATGGCCAATCAAACAAAAATATGGCAAGCAAATTTCTTGGGCAGATTTGATGATCCTAGCAGGCAATTGCGCTTTGGAGTCTATGGGCTTTAAGACCTTTGGCTTTGCAGGTGGACGTGAAGATGTTTGGCAACCAGAAGAAGACATTTATTGGGGTGCAGAAACTGAATGGTTGGGAGATAAAAGATATCATGGAGATCGTGATCAACTAGAAAATCCTTTGGGCGCCGTTCAAATGGGACTCATTTATGTTAACCCAGAAGGTCCAAACGGAAACCCTGACCCATTGAAATCAGCCCTCGACATACGGGAGACTTTTGGCCGAATGGCTATGAATGACGAAGAAACAGTTGCGTTAGTAGCGGGCGGCCATACCTTTGGCAAAGCCCATGGCGCCGCTGATCCCGATAAGTATGTCGGAAGAGAACCCGCTGGAGCGAGCATCGAAGAGCAAAGCATGGGATGGAAAAACACCTTTGGCAGCGGACATGGTGATGACACCATCACTAGCGGCATAGAAGGTGCCTGGACCCCATCTCCTACCGAGTGGAACAATGAATACTTTGATGTATTGTTCGGCTATGACTGGGAGCTCACCAAAAGTCCCGCTGGCGCACATCAATGGACACCTACAGCAGCATCGAATGCTAAAATGGCTCCTGCCGCTGGAGACGCTTCGAAGACTCAGGCACTGATGATGACTACGGCCGATATGGCGCTTAAAATGGACCCTACTTATGAACCCATTTCCAGGAGATTTCATGAGAACCCGGAGCTGTTTGCAGATGCCTTTGCACGTGCATGGTTTAAATTAACTCATAGAGACATGGGACCTATTGCTCGCTATCTGGGTTCAGAAGTACCATCAGAAGAACTCATCTGGCAAGACCCAATTCCATCAGCATCACAACCATTGATCAGCAACAAAGATGTTGAGGAACTAAAAGGAAAAATTCTTTCATCTGGACTATCTGTTTCACAATTGGTCTCTACTGCATGGGCGTCAGCCTCTACTTTTCGCGGATCAGACATGAGGGGTGGCGCTAATGGTGCTCGTATTCGATTGGCACCGCAAAAAGATTGGAAAGTGAATAACCCTTCTCAGTTAGCTGGTGTAATAGAAAAGTTAACAAGCATCCAAAATGATTTTGGTAAAGCGGTTTCACTTGCGGACCTTATTGTTCTGGGGGGTTGTGCGGGTATTGAACAGGCAGCCAAAGATGCTGGGCAAAATATTTCCGTACCCTTTACTCCAGGAAGAGCAGACGCTTCAGAGGAACAAACTGATGTGGATTCTTTTGCTGCATTAGAACCAAAAGCAGATGGATTCAGAAACTATAAGAAAGACGGATACGCAGTATCGGCGGAGGAGATGTTAGTAGACAAAGCGCAACTTCTTACACTTACAGCACCAGAGATGACAGTATTGATTGGTGGCATGCGTGTTTTGCAAACGAACTTCGATCAATCTCAGCACGGTGTTTTCACTAAACAGCCTGGTAAATTGACCAATGACTTTTTCGTCAATCTGCTAGACTTAAGTACGACGTGGAAAGCCACTTCTGATACACAAGAAGTATTTGAAGGGCGTAACCGAAAGACTGGAGAAGTATTGTGGACAGGTTCTCGAGTAGATCTAATTTTTGGTTCAAATACAGAACTGAGAGCTTTGGCTGAAGTCTATGGATGCGCTGATGCTCAAGACAAATTCTTGACTGATTTCGTTGCCGCTTGGGATAAGGTTATGAATCTGGATCGGTTCGACTTGAAATAGTCCTTAAAATTATAGATTAAGTAAGCATGCTACTTTCATAGCACGCTTACTTATCTTTAGTCATAACCCAACAACATGATACATCTGATCACTATCACTGGTCCTAGTGCCAGAAAGTTGTATTTGGAGGAAAGTCAGACGTCAGACTTCAAATCTCTGATGAGAACGATCACATCAGGTCGAGTCATGATTGTTTCAACTAAGTTTAGGTCAGATTTATTCTATAGCGCTGAAAAACCAAAACATGATACCATATTAAAACTATGGGCGTTTTATGCTAAAACAGAATTACCCACAATTCTCAATCATAACCTTCAAACTTATATAGGGCGAGAAAACTCGTTTACCAGATACTTTCAGTCCATCAACAAACTCGCTTCTAACTGGCATTTCTACCATTTATATCAAAAGTCTTTCTTTCAGACTTTCAATAATGATCAGCAAAATCCAGTGGCCTTGGTTGTAATTGGATGTGATCAACATTTGCTCAAACATCCGAGTATCAACAGAGAACCTTTACTTGGCTCCAAAAGTCAAATTACCCCCGTATTAACAGAAGACACTTTCGCATTAGCTATGCATATTATTCATAGTGAATCGCATATTAACTAAATAGCTTTAAAAAAAGAGCGGCCATCAGGTCTATCTGATGGCCGCTCTTTATAAATTAGTCTAACCCAATCATAATGAAAGGGCCCCAGAAAATTGGGTCTTTATATTCGTCTCGAATTTCTTGCTTGGCTTCAATAAAAGAAGCTCTCTTGTCTCCAGTAGCTAGCCATTTCGAGTAAAACTTAACCATTAGTTTTTGCGTGGCTTCATCGGAGACTTTAAACAAACTCATGATAATGGTACGCGCTCCAGCTACCAAGAAAGCTCGCTGTAAACCATACACTCCTTCACCAGCCTGAATCTCCCCTAATCCAGTTTCACATGCGGAGAGCACTACTAAATCTGTTTTATCCAGGTTTAAGTTCATAGCCTCATAAGCGGTCAGGATACCATCATCTAAATTGAAGTTGGAGGTCGTTTCATTAAGAATATCTCCTGCCCCACTCATCAACAATCCTGTCTTTAGCAATGGATTTTGCGCAGCAAGGTTTTCATTCATTGCAATATCCTCAGAACTTAAATCAGCATCCGGCTGAAAAAACCCATGCGTAGCGATATGGAAAATCTTAGGATTATCCATTGCTTTTATGGCTTGCTCCGTGGCTTGCTTTTCTTTATGATCTGTAGTTACCCATCCATCTCGTCTAAGTAAATCTTTAAGTTCTGTTACTTCCTTTTCGGTACCAGGCAATTGTCCAATCACGTCAGGATTACCTCCTCGGGTAGTCGCACGTCCGGTCCAACTTCCCGGTTTGGATGAAACATAGTACGTAGGATTTCCGAACATTTCAGCAGTGTTTGCCTCTTGTATCACATTGGTTGTAATTTTATCATAGTACAAATCTTTTGTATTACTCACCAAAATAATATTTGACCGATCAAGGACGTAACTACCATCCTCCAACTTAATGGCTTCCAAATTCAGCTGATTATACACCCCATCCGCAGAGACGTATATTCTATTCGGGTTGCCAATTACATCCTGTATAGGTCTCCAGAAATTATCGTAGGATTTCTGATCTTCAATTCTAAACTTGATACTATTTCTATAGAGTTTCAAGTATTTAGATTCCATATCCTTTCCATTCTTTAATAGAATTAACCCAGGAGTGCTTTTCTTTTCATTTTTCACATACATCACCGCATACATCACAGAATCCTTAGAGAACCCATGATCGAAAACACGGAACCTAACCATTTCCAAGGCTACTTCATTTGGATTCAGCGATCTTTGCACATCTTGCCAAGTCACTACCTTAGAGTCAAAACCAGAACTAAAATCCTCTGATTGCTGACTGAGTTGCTTCTCAAGGTCCTCTACCTCCACTTGTAGAACATTACCATCTATCCCCGCTTGTGCCAGCTGATCAGCACTCATGGATAATACTTGTGTTAGCGTTTCCTTTTTAGCCTCCCATTCACGATAGGTAGATATCAATGCTTCGTCACCAGAGGACAGAATTCGTTGTCTGATTTTAATCGATGAGCTCAACAACAAAGCTTTTGTAAGCAGTGCATTATTGTACAACGTTCCAACCAGCTCGCCATCCTTCCCACTGTAGTTGATAACAATGGTATTGTAAAACTCATAGTCCTGCTTAATGGTATTCCAAAACTTAGCTTTTTCTCTTTCAGACAAAGAAGGAAAGTAATCTTTGATGAATACCGCATAATTTTCCAACACTTCCTCAATAGATTCTTGAGAGCGTTTGATGTCCCCTTGCATGAAATAGGTCTTACTCATTTTAGAAAGCACCTTTACATATTCTGGGTGAGATTTACTGAAAAAGCTCTCATAGAGACTCTTTGCTTTACCATAATATCCTTCAGCTTCATCGTACTGTTTTTGATTATAGTAAATGTCTCCTCGAAGAATATTAATCGTAGCTGCATTGATATTATTTCTACGGCCTATTCGTCTGTCCCAAATGTTAGCTGCGTCTTCCAAATAAACGAATGCTTCATCAAACCTTCGCTCCGCTACATATACTATAGCCAAGTTTTTTAGCACTTCAGCATAATGGGGATTAGAACCGCCCAATTTCTTTCCAATAATCTTTTCTGCCCTCAAGAATAGATCTTCAACCTCAATCGTTGGCGCATTATTATAAAAGCGAACCAAAGCCAAATCAGACACCGCCCGAGCCACATCAATATGATCTCTTCCGAATTGCGCTTCTCGGATTTCGATCACTTGTTCTAGCAGCGTTTCTGCAGCATCATAATCACCAATCGTAGTATTGATTTTTGCCAGTGTAACTAAACTTGGAGTGATCTTGGAAGACTCTTCACCGAATATACTGTTGGTAATATTAAAGGCTCTATTAGCAACTTGTTCGGCTAATGTATAATCCCCAAGAATCATTTTTAATCTAGCCTTCAAAATGAGAGGATCATTGAGATGACGACTCGTAGGTCCGAATCTTTTTTCTTTTTTCTTTAAGTCTCCTTCGATCAATTTTTCCGCCTCTCGATATCTACCAATATCGACATATACCTCTGCTAGTTCATCTTCGATTTCAATCCCTGAAGTTTCTACCGTTCGAATACCAGCTTTTTGAAGTCTCTCTGACTTGTTGATATTATCTTCAGCCTCATCATACTCCCCTTTAATGGCAAACAAAGTCGCTTGAGTAATCAACGATTGAGCATAGTATCCACCTGCGAGTTCTTTGTCGGCTTTTTCTAATATCCTCAGTGCTTCCTCAATATTCTTCTCCGCTTCGCTATAGAGTCCAATTTTAAATTGGAGATTGGCTATTTTGTCTAGCTCGATAGCATATTCTACATCTTCGTTGTCATATTTTCTTCTAGAGGCTTCGAGTGCTACGTCCAGAATTTCAGATGCTTTATCATACTGATCATTCTCTTCATAAAATACGGCTTGATGATCCAAAATATCCACATAGTCCAAATGACCTTCGTGAATTTCCTTCTTCACGATTTGATCCCAACTGGTATTATATATTTCTAAAGCCTCATCAAATTTTTCCGTAAAGTCTACATAGTAATTGGCTAGTCTCACCTTAGACAAATTGTACTCAGGAGATTCTTCCCCATAGAGCTTTTCCTTTATATTTAAAATTTCAGACAAATATTGATAAGAATTATCGTGCCTTCCGTTTATCACTGCTACGCTATTGGCAAACTCCAACATTTCAATTCGCTTTTGGTGAAATTTAGGTATGACAGATTCAGCGCCTAGAATTTCGGCCACTTCATTTTCCAACCCAACATCTTTTCCTCCAAGCAGTACATCGTAATCAATAGTTTCTAGCATCACACTATTGAGACTATTCTTGTCATAATTCTGCTTAATAACTTTTTTAAACTCCGTGATGTGATTGTTGAGTTTCGCTTTGTTACCATTTTTAATGTAACTTTTTATTAATCGCTCTCGAATTTGTATAGTCACATAGTGCTGAGGTAGGTATTTTCTAATCGTATGTATGTAGGCTTTTTCGTATAAATCAACTACTGCATCTATTTCCAATCCATTTTCTTCCAGAAGTAGTGTATTGAGATACTGTGCTTCACTGTATAGGATATCAGCTTTTCCGAGATTATCTTTCACCCATTCTGTGGTATACACAAAAGCTGAATCTGCACTAAGGTAATCTCCCATCTTACGATAGGCATTCCCTTTAAACATCATCATTCTTGCAAATTCTCTTTTACGCTCACGCTCTACACTTTTCTTCGCACCATCATCCAGCATAGCCCTTCCTCGGTAGAAATCCATCTTACCATTTACCAGTTGGATTGCCTCTGTGTAGTAGCCTCTACCTACCTTAATCTGAGCTTCCAAAACATCTACGGCTGCTGCTAGATTTTCATCCATTCCTGCTTCTTCGAGTATGGGACGAGCAGCATCCAAATACTCTTTGGCTTTTAGATAATCGCCATATAGGATCATTACTTCGGTAGATTCTTTCAAAAGTAATGCGTGGACCTCAGAATCCTCCCCATTAACTACAACGCTCATTTCTAAACCTTCAGCCACAGACTGATGAACACCCCCTATAATACCTAGAGCAACATCATATTTTGCCTCTTTGATTCTCGCAATAGGAAGGAACTCATTTACACCTCCAATTTTTTTGGTTGATTGTTTCTTTATTTTTTCAATCTCGTTCCTGGCGCCCGAGTAGTTACCTATTTCATATAGGTCAGCTGCCTTTTCAAGCTTCTTATCGTATTTGGTCTGCCCAAAAGCAGAAGAAAAAGATAAGAGGATGAGAAATAGAGATAAATGCTTCATTTGTTTCATGTTCGATTAGTTTTCTTTAGATCAAAGAATAAACTCGACCACCTTTCTTTCTGGTCTTTGTATAAAATTAAATAATTTTTATTCAACCCTTCTCTCATAAAATGTTGAATTCATTCTTAATTCAATCATATTCGATGAATTACCAATAAGATAAGCTAAATCACACGAAATCAGCAATAAGATCATACCGGATCCACATCAAAATATAGTCTTAGTGTCTTGAATTCATTGTGCTGCTTTACTTCCAAACCTAGCTTATAAACCAACTCTTTTACCTTATTGATACTAATTTTTTTCTTTTCAATTTTGATATATATCTCCTCAATATACAAGTTCCGAATTCTGGAAATCACCGGTTGCTGAGGTCCAAGCACCCGCTGTCTACCTAATTCCCCAATTAAGCGACTTGCATATTTCTTTGAAGCGTCTTGGAGTATGTTTTTCTCTTTGTGTTTGAGGATTACCTTGATTAATCTATAAAACGGAGGATACTTGAAGTTCTGCCTTTCGAGAATCTCTGCTTGAAAAAAAGATTTATAATCGCCTGTTCTTATCTTATACAGTAATGGTTCATCTGGTTCACCTGTCTGTAGAATTACCTTCCCTTTGTCGTCCTTTCTTCCTGCTCTTCCACTGACTTGGGTGATGAGTTGGAAGGCTCGCTCGTGCGACCTGAAGTCTGGAAAATGCACAATTCGATCATAATCAAAAACACCAACCAAAGAAACCTTATCAAAATCCAACCCTTTGCTCAACATCTGAGTTCCAACCAGTATATCTGTTTCCCCTCGTTCGAATCTATCAATAATATGTTGATAGCTATACTTACTTCTCGTAGTATCCTGATCCATTCGTTGGATATGTGCCTCAGGAAATAATAATTTCAAATCTTCTTCCAACTTTTCAGTACCGAATCCTACGGTCTTAATAGCTGTTGACCCACAAGCATCACAGATTGCTGGCACAGATTCTTTATGACCACAATAGTGACAGATGAGTACATTGTTGTGCATGTGATAGGTTAAACTCACATCGCAGCTCTGACATTTAGGTACATGATTGCAATCATTGCAGATTAAATATGGAGAGTAACCTCGTCGGTTTTGAAATATAATGACCTGCTCTTTTTTCTCCAACGCAGACTTGATTCCCTCCAATAGCTCCGGAGTAAAATCGCCCTTCATTCGTTTACTTTTTCGAGAAGTAAGAATATTAGCTAGTTCAAATTCTGGCAATTTTCCTTCACCAAACCGTTGACCTAACTCGACCAATTGGTATTTACCATCCAAGGCATTTTGATAACTATCTATAGATGGTGTGGCCGTTCCCATCAAAACATTTGCCTGATGCAAATGAGCCAACCAAATCGCAGCATCTCGTGCATGATAACGCGGAGCAGGCTCATACTGTTTGAAGGAAGATTCATGCTCTTCATCCACTATGATCAAACTGAGATTATCAAATGGGAGGAAAACTGAAGACCTTACACCAGCTACCAAATTGATCTTACCATTGTTTACTCCATTCCAAATCTCTACTCTTTCATTGTCGGAATATTTCGAATGATAAACACCCAAAGCACTACCAAATACTTTATGCAGTCTGGAAACAATCTGTGTTGTCAAAGCGATTTCAGGAAGCAGATAGAGCACCTGTCCACCATTTTCTAAAGCTTCTTGAATAAGATTGATATAAATTTCAGTCTTTCCACTACCTGTCACTCCGTGCAAAAGAACAGGTTTATTTTTTTCGAAGGCCTGAAGCGTTGCTAACCTTGCCTCCTCTTGCCCAGTTGAAAGCACATGATTTTCCTGAAGTATTCCTTCGATTTCGTCGAGCCTGGAAATAACTTTTTCTGTTTCAACGAAAATCTCATTTTTGACTAAAGTCTTTAATGAAGAAGCAGAAAGGTCTCCAGTCAACAAGCTCGATTTTAATATTTCTTTGTCTTCTGACTCTCCTTCATCCATTCGAGTCAAGCTCAAATACTTGAGAAGAATCGCTTGTTGTTTTTGTTTCTTTTCCAGCTGCTCAAACAAGAGTTGCATGGCCGTCTCATCTTCCAAAAACTGATCGCTCAAACGGATAGTTTTGACTGTCTTAGGCTTGAACTTATCTTTGACTTGCTCGAACAAAAGAATACTCTCTTTTTGCAATAAGGACTTGAGCACTGGGTGGATCATTTTCACCCCCAACACATCTGACACCTGATCAAAACTCAATCGATCACTGTTTTTGAGGGCGCTCAATATAGTCAGTTCCTTTTCTGAATATTCAACTTCAGATCGAAAAACATCTGACTCAGGATTTAGCTGAATTAAAGATTCACTCGTAAGTTTCAACCCACTCGGCATGGCTGCATTGAGCACCTCACCTACGGTACACATGTAGTATTGTGCCAACCATGCAAAAAAATCAAGTTGATAAGAATTGACAACTGGTGCATGGTCCAAACTGTCCAAGACGTATTTAGCCTCATATACCTTGGGAACCGTCTGATGCACTTCTTTGACTACACCAGTCAGTATCTTCTTTTTACCAAATTGAACAACCACCCGGCTACCTCGCTCAATGTGCTCTTCAAGGTTTTTGGGAATACGATAGGTATAAGTCCCTGGTAATGGAATAGGCAGAATCACATCTGCGAAATAGGTGATCCGCTCCTCGAAATTTTCGTCTATATCACTATTTAGTTCTAGCTGAGACAATTACCGTTTGTGAATCTCCTTCAAAGAATCATAATTCGCCTGTATTATCAAATCTGCCTCAATCTCGTCTATAGCTGATGAAACAAACAAAGTTTCAAACTGAGAGGGTGCCAGATAAATGCCTTTTTCCAGCATAGCATTGAAATATTTCCCAAACATATTAAGGTCTGATTTTTTAGCGCCTTCAAAATCAATTACCTTCTCATCTGTAAAAAACAAGCTAAACATAGACCCCACAGAATTGACCGTATATTTTAACCCAAGTTTCAACACGTTCAACTTGATCCCTTGTACAATGTACTCGGTCATGGTTTCCAACCGAGTATATACCTCAGTATTTTCATTCAAGTACTTCAACATCGCCAGTCCAGCAGCCATGGCCACCGGATTTCCAGACAATGTACCCGCTTGATACACCGGCCCGCTTGGTGAAACCATATTCATAATATCCGCTCTACCACCATAGGCGCCTACAGGCATGCCTCCGCCTATTATTTTACCCAGCGTAGTCAAATCTGGTTTGACACCATAATGTTGTTGAGCACCAGCTTTTGATATTCTAAAACCGGTCATCACCTCATCAAATATGAGTACAATATCATTTTCGTCACAAAGTGACCTTAGTCCTTCTAAATAACCCGTAACAGGAGGAACACATCCCATATTACCACCAATAGGCTCTAGGATTATCGCTGCAATCTGATTGGGATTCTCCATCACTACTTCTTGCACCTTTTCCAAATCGTTGAAAGGTACAGTGATCGTATCTTGGGCTGTGCCCTTCGTCACTCCTGGACTATCAGGTTCGCCCATCGTAGCGGCCCCGCTTCCAGCTGCAATTAAAAAGGAATCACCATGTCCATGATAGCATCCTTCAAATTTTATAATCTTATCTCTTTTGGTAAACCCTCTGGCCAAACGTATGGCGGACATGGTAGCTTCCGTGCCGGAGTTCACCATTCTTACCTTTTCAATACTTGGCATCATGTTAGCGATCAGATCGGCCATTTCGATCTCTGAAGTGGTAGGTGTTCCGAAAGAAAGTGACTTCTTCACGGCTTCAATCACCGCACGTTCGATCTGCTGTTTACCATGACCAAGAATCATAGGCCCCCATGAGTTAATCAAATCGATGTATTTGTTTCCATCCACATCATGCATGTAAGCTCCTTTGGCTGACTTCATGAAAATAGGCTCTCCTCCCACTGCCTTAAATGCCCGGACAGGAGAATTTACCCCACCTGGAATATGGCTTTGCGCTTGCTTAAAACTTCTGAGGCTATTGGTTTTGTCCATTACTCTTTGGATTAACTACTTTTTGTTTCGAATCTGATAAAATTGTGATTGGCACGTATTGGTTGCTATTTCTGAAATTGAATTCTGTTCCTTGAAGCAATTGTCCCTTTACAAATCCCACTTCTGGGTTTCCTTTCTGAAAATAGTGCCCAAATTCTTTCAGCATATTGCCCACATAGTACATCATTTCATAGCCGATGATTGCATTGAAAGATGGTTCGGTTTTATAATTTCTCAAGTAGGACTTACGGAAATTCCTGAAGACTTGATTATTCAAATCAACATACTCGGGATCAACAAAATAGATACCCAACCTTTCCATCTCCTCTAGGGTTAGGGTTGGAAATTCCTTCCAATTGCCTCTGCCGATCAGTTTCGTACTATCGGCACGAATCGATAGCGCACTAATGAAATTAGAAGCGAAAAGTGCCTCTGAAGAAGCTACATAAATATGACCAATACTATCTGGTGCTAATGTGAAAAACTCTTCGTAGTACTCAATACTGTCTTTGGTAATGCTCGATTTTCTTTCTTTAATGTATCTGTCATCTCCCGGTAAAATCATCGCCATTACTGAATCTACTTGATCTTCTGAATAGCCCACTTCATATTTTTCAGTAAGTAGCTCATAAGCCCGACGTACCGTTGTATCCACTACTGCAGCGTTGATCAACACCTCAAATCCTGCTTCCTGAATACGTTGACTATAAGTATATGCACTTAGAGAGTCTCTTTCATTATTTTCATAAAAGATCATTGCATACTTATTCTTCACGCTATCGATGGCTAGTTGCGCAGCGGCTAATGCCTGAGTCTCTGTATCTGCTTTAAAAAGGAATGCAAAAGGGTTGTTTTGTATCGCATCAGAATTAGAGATCAGTGGATTGATCATATTTATCTGATTTTCGAAACTGAAGTTATTAGCTACTGTCGAAGGCCCAGGGAACAAAGGACCAACAATCAAATCCATAGACTTCATCTCTGGTTGATTGAATATAGCTTCTGTAATGTCCGCATTTCGTTTGGTATCATACGGAAAAACATTCAAATATTTTCCATCCAAGTTGAGCGAGTCTACAGCCATCAACATGCCGGCGTACAATTCCATCACAAATTTGTTTCTTTCAGTCCGAGCGGTGTAACTCAAATCTTCGAACATAAATGGGAGCAGAATGGCGATATTGTAAGATTCTTTTAATTCACTTTCTCCAATTTCAGGCAGACCATACGTGGTCTTATCTAAGTCGAATTGATTGACCAACCTATTGAGTAATTGAAAGTCACGATCAGACATCTGCTGATCATTGATTTTGTCTGCTGTGATTTTTGCAATGATTTCATCACCTGGAAATTGCTCATTCAATACTTCTAATATCGCCAAGCTATCCACTTGATTAAGCTTTTGCTTCATCAAAGCTTTGGATTCATCTAAGCCAGCTTTTTTCGCAAAATATACACCCTGTTGGTAGTTTTCTTCAGCAAAATATATCTCTGCTAAGAAATGGCGTACTTCTTTGATTTGTTTCCAGTTACCATTTCGCTCATCCATTTGCAACCACATGGCCTTAGCATTGGTGGTATCTCCATTGCGATAAGCGGACAACCCATAATAGTAGGCGGCGTAGTCCTTAAAAGCATGCGTCTGATTATTTCCAGCCAATCGCCGAAAATAATCCATAGCAAACGTGTAATTCTCCTCAGAGAAATATTGCTTCGCTTTTAAGAAATCTGATTGCTCGTCTTGTGCTTGAACCTGCGTGGCAAGCAACACAAACATTGGACAAAATAGGGCAAATTTTAATAGTCGTAACAAGCCGGTTTTATTTGATAATAGAAATCAATAAATGAGGGCTTAAAACTATAAAATTTGCCTATCTGAATCTATGAATGTGGTAATTATTTTACCACATCGAGTTTCATCATATTGGTTCTTTCTTGCCAGTGCAATGGCATCGAAGCAGTGTTTATATACACATCTCCACTCTCAACCAAACCTTTACCTTTCAATATCTCTAATACTTCATCGAAAGTTTCGTCGATTGGCTTCTGTTTATCATAGAAAAAGCCCTTTACTCCCCAGATCAAATTGACCGTTTTAAGTAAATGCTTGTCGCTGGTGAATATGTAGATATCCGCTTCTGGTCTGTTTTTCGCCAAACTAAAAGCGGTATAACCAGACTTTGTCATGCCAATAATCGCCTTGGCTCCTACAGACTTACTTAATTGACATGCTGATTTTACAAGCATATCATTTTTAGCTGTTTCGCTCTGATTGTCTTCCCAGAATTTATTGAAGACTACGCTAGCGCGATCTTCAATAGACAATATACATCTAGACATCGCTTCTACGGACTCAACAGGAAAACTTCCTGACGCAGATTCAGCTGAAAGCATAACCGTATCAGCACCATCCAAAATTGAATTGGCTACATCATTGGCTTCCGCTCTCGTAGGACGTGGATTATCAATCATACTCTCTAACATCTGAGTAGCGATGATTACAGGCTTTCCGAGTTTGTTACATTTGGCCACAATTCGTTTTTGAATCATCGGCACATCCTCCATTAATACTTCCACTCCAAGGTCACCACGTGCCACCATGATAGCGTCTGTTGCGTCGATGATTTCATCGATATCTGCCACAGCCTCAGGCTTTTCAATTTTAGCAACAATCTTAGTCTGCTTGCCTTTGCTGTTGATTATTTCTCTAAGCTCATGAATGTCTTTGGCATTTCTTACGAAAGAAAGTGCTACCCACTGCACATCGTGCTCGAGGCCAAATTCTAAATCTTCTCTATCCTTTTCTGTCAATGAAGGAGCGGAAATAGCTGTGTTTGGAAGATTGATGCCTTTTCTGGATTTAAGCATACCACCATGAACGACCTCAGTCGTTACGTCCTTTCCATCTGAAGAAGTCACTTTTAATTGCAACTTTCCGTCATCTACCAGAATCAAGTCGCCAGGTACGACATCTGTAGCCAAAGGCTTGTAAGTAGTACTCACTTTGTCGCTGGTACCCATCACATCCTCTGTGCTGATAATTAGCTGCTGACCAGGTATGATCTCCGCTTCACCATTCTCCATTTGACCGATTCTAATTTTCGGGCCTTGGAGATCCTGAAGCGTACAGATATTGGTTCCTAACTCTTCATTAATTTCATTGATCATGTTGATCCTTTGTAAATGATCATCATGCGTACCATGGGAAAAATTGAGTCGAAAGACGTCTGCTCCAGCCTCAATCAATTGTATGATAACTTCCTTTTTCTCACTTGCCGGACCCAGTGTGGCAATGATTTTCGCCCGTTTCGATTGCATCAATATGTGTGTTTGTTTAGAATAAAAAACTCTCTTTTTCCTTGATTTTATTCACATCCAATTTCACGATAGAGTCGATCTTTTCGGATCGTCTTAACGCTGAGAAGAGCATTTCCAAATCGGAGGTTTCTTCAAACTCTTCTATCTTCAGTAAAAAATCAAAAGTTCCCAGAGACGGAACAAATAGTTTTTGGGTCATTGCAGTCTCAGTCACCACCTTGTTAGCCAGAAGGGTAAAACGTCGAAAATCATTTTCAAAAACAAAGTTTGAAACAATCAATTTTTCAGCATTTTTCAAATCCACTTCAAGATCTGACTCTTTACTCAATCCAATGCCTAGTGCTTTGTTAATAGCCCACGAAACTGTATAGTCTTTGGATTGAGAAATGATACCTATCAGATGAAAATCATAGCTATAATCTGCTTTTAGTTTTAGCTTCTTCACTGACCGGCTCATTGAAGGTCAAAATTGACAACATTTTCAATGAATTCAAACTTTCGTTGCAACTATTAGTACTAATCCAGTATTTTATTAAGAATAGGCAGCCTAATTGGCTTATTCAGTACAAATCGTTTGATTAAGTTTATTCGTACATTTCCAGGATTTTGTGTAATCAGTGAATGATCCAAGGGTGTATGATTCGTCATAAAGGTCTGTACAGTTGCTAATCCAATTTGAAAAGTCTTGCTATTGTAGCCCAATCCCACTTTTGTGGAGTAATTGATATTGAAGGTCAATCCATCCACATCATTCTGAGTAGCATCATCAGACTCCAAAACAGTAAAAGACCCTCCCAAGGCCATAGTAGCTACAATCGAAAAATAGAAATGCCGTGCCATGACGAATGTATGCCCATACCCTCCACTAATTGCTAAGTTCACTATTGTACTTTTTTTTATTTGATAGTTATCAAAATAATCAGACTCTTTAGTGTTTGAAGGAATAAATGAACTATCTCCTTTAGAAAACATCATATTGTATTCCATGCCTATCAAAAATGAGCCGGCACTTTTTTTCTGCCATTCATCCTGGGCAAATGCTGCTCTAAACGAGAACTTTCCACTGTTGAGTATGCGAACCAGATTAAAACTAAAATTTGTATTTCTCATCTCTGGTCGAATCGGAAAAGAGCTGTCGGACAAATCCTGCGTGGTTGTTTCATGGGGGTTAGTCAAGTGATACCCCCTATAGGTACTCAACCATGCATCAAAGACGTATTTATCCAAATAATAATGTATCTGCGCATCTAAATATTTGGTTTTCCCTTTATCCTTTTCATCCCAACTATTCACAAACGGAAAATTCAGCCCTAGATTGAAAGTTGCTCTTCGATAGCTGACTCCTACCCCGATAATAAGATTTTCATTCGAAGCATACCTCAAACGCTCCTCGTATCTGGAATCTCTAAGCACATATCTCGAAAACTTCACTGAATTATAGAAGCGCGTAGTAAGATCTAATTTAGATGTATATGACGCTATATAATTGGTGTCCTGTTTATGCTCAAATTCCTTGGTTGAATTATTCTGCGCAAAAAGTATGTGCCCTAAAATCAGAAAGCCTGACAGCATCAAATATTTCATAATCGAAAATATTCAAAAAAATCAAGCTTGAACAATCAAAGAATCAAATCATTCAAAACTTCAAGAACTTTCTGCTTATAATGCCTCCCTATTGGAATAGTAACATCTCCTACCTCCGCTTCGGATGAGGTGTAACCTTGTATCGCCTCAATGCGCACAATAAATGATTTGTGAATTCGAACAAATTGATTGACTGGCAAATTGCCCTCTAAGTAATTCATTTTAAGGTAGGTCAGAACAGTATCTTTTCTGGTAATAATTTTAACATAATCCTTAATACTTTCTACAAATAGAATATCAGCCAACAGCACCTTCTTCATTCGCTTATCTTCACGAACAAAAATGTAATCTCTTGTTATTGTTTGGCTACCCACTTCATTCATCAATTTTGGATCGCTTACATAAGAGACGCTCACCTTCCCAACTGCTTTCATAAACCTTTCAAATGAAATCGGCTTGAGCAAATAATCAACGGCATCCATTTCAAACCCTTCTAGTGCAAAATCTCGATAGGCCGTTGTAAAAATCACAGCCGGTGGATTGTTGAGAGATTTTATAAAATCAATACCTGTAATTTGAGGCATTTTTATATCAAGAAACATCAGATCAATACGTTCTGAATTTATCAGATTGAAAGCTTGAATAGCATTTTCTGCTTTGCCAACCAGATTCAAATGATCAAGTCTTTGAACATATTTCTCCAATACATTAGCGGCCAGTGGCTCGTCATCTACTATGATACAACTAAGCTTTTTCATCGAGATCAATAATTAGTTCTACCTTATAGATTTCACTTGTTTGAATTATGTTTAGTTGGTATTGCTCAGGGTATTCTCTTTCTAGCCTTTTTCGTACATTCGACAAACCGATCCCAGATTTACCACCTGCATTTGCCGTTTTTTCAGCTATGTTGTTGCTCAAATTCAAATGTATTTTTTGATTTTCCACTTTTAAATGGAAATGAACAAAACACGCCTCAATACTATCCCCAGCGCCATGTTTAAAGCAATTGTCTACAAATGGAAGAAGAATTAATGGAGCAACCGTTACTTCGTGCAAATTGCCTTCTACTTGAAACTGAAGATCTAAGCGCTCACTATACCGTAGTTTTTCCAGGTTGATATAGTTTTCAATTAGTTCAATTTCCTTCTTCAAAGAAATCCTATCCACATTACATTCATAGAGCATGTAGCTCAACAGATCCGACAATTCTAATAAAGCTTGCGAGGTCTTAGGGGACTGATCTAATGATAAAGAATAGATGTTATTGATGGTGTTGAATAAAAAATGAGGATGGACCTGTGCTTTTAGATATTTAAGCTCGGTCTGAAGTTTTTCTTGCTGTAGCTGAGTTCTCATTTGGTAATCTTTGATCCAATGTGACATCAGATAAATAGCCGTACCTAAACCTACCACTGGATAGACAAACACCAAATTCCTAAACGCCGTACTTAAATCCCAAAAATCAGCTTTATCAAAATAGAGCATACTAATTGGGTAGGTAATATAAATATCCGTCACTCTGCGGGCAAAGGCAGCAAAGACTACCAGAATCACCAACCAAGCGGTAAATTCTAAATAGCGCTTTTTGAGTAAAAATCTCGGAATCAAGTAAAAGATCAAGGCATACACCAGAAACATTTTGAGTGGCAAGCTGATCAGCTCTACAAGAAGTACGACCCCAAAATCTTCTCTAAAAAACTCTACGATGAAAATTTTGATTAGCAAATAGCCTAACCAAAACAAAACATGCCAAACCCACTCTTTCTTAAATTCTTGCATATATAGAGGTACAAAGATGAAGAATTCACGACAATAGCACAGACCACGAAGTACGCACTCCTACAGACAGCAGTCTAGCAACGTCTATCTAACGAATGTCGAAGACGAAAAACAATAATTGATTAAAAGGAAACTAGTTCTGTAGAAGCATTCAAAATCGGTCCGAATATATCTCTCCCAACCATTTCCATCAACTCAGTCTTTCCGACTGGGTTATGCAATGGGATTGTTTTTACCATATTAAAATGATAAGTAGAAATCATTACTCCTGTTTCCAATTCCACCCATTTGTCCCAGCTAAATCTCATGCCTCCAATAGGTATAATTGACACCCAAAGTTTCCAGCTTGTCGGCCTTCCGTTTTGGTCAAGAATCCACAAATAAGAATCTCCTGGCGTTGACCCTCCGGATGTGTAAGTAACTAACAACGCTTTCTGCCCATGCCAGTCAACCACTCTACGCTCTGTTCCAGGGTCAAAAACTTTGCTAATTGGATTTAGCCAGAAAGAATCATTACACCAATATCTCCAGGCCCAATGACAAATTTCAATCTTTTCTTCTTCGGTTAATTCATTATTTACTCCGACAATAACTCCCAATCGATTGTTTAAATCCAACAACACTTGATGCCCTTCATAAATAACTTCCGTCAGATGCCTCTTGCGATCCCAGATATAGGTTCGATCATCATAGCCCCAACTCACAGCACCTGTATTTTGCCAGGCCTTGTCATTGATAGAAGTAAGCATTTTTTGAGCCAGCGTATCGGCTTCATCACCCAATTTACCTTCAGGTAAGCTCTCATCCATATATTCAAACAATAAGAAACAGGTTAAGAAAATAGCAAGAAGGGTGATCCAAAGTATTTTAAGCTTTTGAAGCATTGGGTCAGTTGGTCTTTGGTTTGTCTATAGTAGTCATCTGAATCCCAAGAAGTGACAGGATGCAGTAAAAAGCAAAATAGTTGAATCCTTCGAGTAGATTAGCCTCAATAGAACTATTAGATTGGGTAGACAAATAGGCCATGAATACACCTACCACAAATACGTCAGCCATCGACCATTTTCCTATAATGAATACAAATCGGTATAATTTGGACTTAAAAGCGAAATTTTTAACCAAAAGAACAGCTAAAATGATCACCCCTTTGGTGAAAGGAATAATTACACTAAACAGGAAGATCAGAATAGCTACAAACTTGTTATTTGTGTTGTAAAGCGTATCTACCGTTTCTAAAATACTCTGCGTCTGTTCATAAAATGTAGTTTTTCCAATAATCGGTAATTCAGCTGAGATAACAACCTGAAGAATAGGCTTAGTAAGCCCGGGATACAGTAGGCACAAAGACACTATAGTGAGTATTAATGCTGCAATATTTCTCTTAAGCATCGGGAGTTTATTTTGTAATTTTTGACATGAAGGTTAGGCTGCAAATAGTTCAGGATATACAAGTATAAGCATATTATGACAATTGCCTACCCGAATTAAAATAGAACCATATTTATCAGATATAAGTGTCAATTTATTACTAATATTAATTTTTATTCTTAAATTTTATATAGGACTCAATCAGCTACCCTAATTTAAAACTTGATATTCAACATGGATAAGTACGACGTATGCGTAATAGGCGGTGGACCAGCAGGGTATGCTGCAGCGATGAGAGCGGTAGATTTCAAAAAGAAAGTATTACTCATAGAGAAGAATAAGATTGGTGGTGCAGGGATTCACAATGGTGCACTTTCTAGTAAAACCTGGTGGGAATTGTCCCGAGAAGCTTTTGCACTTAGGTCACACTGTAAAGCCACTAATGTTCCTACACCGAAGCACAACTTTCAAATATTAAAAGAAGAGGTCAATAAAGCAGTAAGCAAAAGACGCGAGCTGTTGGAGCACCACATGCACAATATCAATCTCAATGCTGGAGCAGACTTGTTCCATTTCCGCCAAGGCATAGCCAAAGTGGTCGGGGAAAACGTGGTCGTAGTTCGCACGGAAGATGGTGAGTTTGAAATTGAAGCTGACAATATCATTTTAGCTACTGGAAGTCGACCAAGAAAATTGGACAACATTCCAATTGATGAAAATATTATACTGACTAGTGATGGTATTGAAAACCTGAAAGAATTTCCTAAAAGCATGGTGATTGTTGGAGCAGGAGTTATCGGGTGTGAGTTTGCTACGATTTTCTCCAACTTCGGACAAACCAAAGTGCACATGATCGATAAGGGCGATCGTATTCTTCCTTTCGAGGATGAGGACATTGTAAAAATCATCGAGCAAAACCTCGAAAGCAAGGAAGTACTGATTCATAGAAATTCCAAACTGATGGATATGAGAGTGGAAAATGGCATGGTCGTTTACACTTTAGAATATGAAAATGGATCAAAAGAAATTTTCCATGTAGAGAAAGCCTTAGTATCTGTCGGTCGTATCCCTAACTATGAAAATCTACTCTCCGCTTCTGTGAAAATCAATATGGATAGCAGAGGTATTATTGATGACCTGACTCAAACATCTGTACCAAACATTTATGCTGTTGGTGATATCACCGCTGATATTGCGTTGGTGAATGTGGGTGAACTTGAAGGTCGATATTCTATTGAAAAGATATTTGGCAAGCCTGAAAAAGATCTGATTTATGAAAATATTTCAACGATCATGTTCTTAGCACCAGAAGTTGCCGGTGTAGGACTAAACGAGATCAGGGCACGCGAACAAAACATTCCTCATAAAGTAGTGAGTTTGGACTACAGCTGTATTTCCAGAGCTATTGCGATGCGAAATACCGAAGGTTTTATCAAGGTTATTGTGTCCAATGATGAAGAAATGAGAGTCCTTGGTATGCGGGTAGTTGGAGAGCATGCATCCAGTTCGATTGAAGCTGTTGCCCTATTGATTTCTATGAACAAAGGAATCGAAGAGCTGGCCGAACTCATACACCCTCACCCTTCGATCATCGAAGGTATTCAGGAATGTGTACGTATGCTTCTCAACAAGTCTATGCTGAAGCCAGGCGTGCTTAGAGATGCTATGAGATGTACCAGTTTTGAAAATGGTGAATTAAAAAATGTAGCGTTCGCTTAATTTGAGTTGATCCCCGCTTTGTAAACTTCCAAAGCTCTTTTTCTTGCGAATGAATGATCTACAATGGGTGGCAAGAATTCTGTCACCCATTTTTTTGTGTATTCCATTTTAGGGTCAAATTTTCTGAGTTGTTCTGAAGGATTGAAGACTCTAAAATATGGAGCAGCATCACATCCAGTTCCGGCTGACCACTGCCAATTGCCGTTATTTGATGAAAGTTCATAATCTAATAGCTTCTCAGCAAAATATGCTTCTCCCCATCTCCAATCAATCAGCAAATGTTTGCATAGAAAACTAGCTACCACCATTCGCACTCTATTGTGCATATAGCCTGTTTCATTCAGTTGACGCATGCCAGCATCAACCATTGGATAACCTGTCTCTCCGTTCTTCCATTTCTCAAAATCATTTTCATCATTTCTCCATTCAATACCGTCATACTTGGATTTGAAGTTTTGGCCTACGACATCCGGAAAGTGATATAAGATCTGCATAAAAAACTCCCGCCAAACCAACTCACTTAAAAACACCTTATCCTCAGACTTGAGTTGATGTATAACTTGCCTGATACTAACTGTACCAAATCTCAAATGCACACTCAAATAACTGGTAGCATCCTTCGCGGGAATATCTCTGCTGCTTTCATAGTCATCTAGCTGAGACAAATCGTATGGTCTTACCTTGATCGTACTTCGCGTGAAACCGAGTGATTCCAAACTAGGAAATTCAATATCCAAAGGATGAAATCCGCTTTTATCAATTTTTGGTAAGATTTTACATGGATGGGATTGGTACTTTTCCAGCCACTTATTTTTGTATGGTGTATAAATGGTATAAGGTTTTCCATCAGAAGGTTTGAGCACTTCATTTGGATGAAAAACCACCTGATCTATAAAAGAGTGAAATTCTACTCCATGCGAAATCGCTAGTTGCTTGATCGACTCATCTCTTTGGATTGCGTATGGTTCGTAGTCTTCATTGACATAAATGCTTTTAATTGAATACTCCTTCATCAACTCTTCCCACACCTCCCGTGGGGTGCCTATCCGAACACATAAAGAGCTCCCAGCTTTTTTCAATTGAATATGAATATCTGCCAACGAATCATAAATGAATGACACTCGTGCATCATTGTTTGGCAATTCAGACAAAATTTGTTGATCAAAGATAAATACTGGCAATACCTTTTTTCCTGATTGCATGGCATGATAAAGGGCAGTATTATCCTCCAATCTCAAATCTCTTCTTAGCCATAGTGCGACTAGTTCCATACTATTTCGAAAGTTCCTTCAACATTCCACTAAAAACGACCCCGTGAAAGGGATATACCATGTACCAATACAATCGGCCCCAGATACCCTTTGGCCGAAATGTAGCTGTTTGTATCAATTCTTTGCCGACAATTTTAAATTCCAGCCAAGCCTCTCCTGGCAATTTCATTTCTGCAAACAAAAGCAACCTTCCTTTGGTTTTGTCTGCGAGAAGGACTCTCCAAAAATCTACCGCATCCCCTGTGGCTAACTGATCCGGGTGCGACCTTCCTCTGCGAAGTCCCACACCTCCAAATATTTTGTCCATAAATCCTCGTAATTGCCAGAGCCATGTAGCATGATACCAACCTCTATCTCCACCTATTTGCCAAATTCGATCCACCGTAACCTTTTGATCAGATATCAATGAAGTCCTTTGATCCACAAAACAACCAAATGATGGTACTTTCATAAAATCAGATAAATGTTGCGTCAGAACTCCGCTACCTAAAGCATCTTTCCAGCTGGAAACTATTTCATGATCTTCAATTTTCATGAAGGTTTTTCTGAGACATTCTTGATATGAGCTTGGTTGGACATTAAGAATCTCATTGATTTGGGTATCTCGGCAAATTACTTCCACTTTCATACTACTGACCAACGCAGTAGCCAATTTATACGACGTAGAAGTAACAAAGTACAGCCAATAAGAGGATAAGCGTGGAGTCATTACTGGTACGGTATAAATATATCGTTTCAATCCACGCACCTCTGCGTATTGCAAGAGCATTTGCTTATAACTCAGCACATCCGGACCACCTATGTCCAAATTTCGATCATAAAGTTTTTGTTCGCCTAAACTCTTAGACAAGATATCAATGACATCTTTGATACCGATAGGCTGACTTTTGGTATTTAACCATTTAGGAGTGATCATCACAGGAAGCTTCTCGACCAAGTCACGGATGATTTCAAAAGAAGCGCTTCCTGATCCAATAATAATCCCTGCTCTCAGGGTGGTCAAATGATATTTTCCTTCTGAAAGTACTGCTTCTACCGCTTTCCTGGAAGAGAGGTGCTTCGATAAAGCAGTTTCATTAACAATCCCACTTAGATAAATGACCTGCTTGATTCCTTTGTTTTCAATAATTGATTTGAAATTATTAGCCACTCTATACTCCAACTCTTCATAATCTGAAGAAGAAGCCATAGAATGCATGAGATAATAAGCCGCATCTATATTGTCAGGAAGACGAATTGTATTAGATGGGTTTAGGAAGTCAATTTCAATAACTTCAAGATTTTTTCGTACCGCATTCGGAGGATTGAAACGGTTCTTATCCCTCACACAGCATACTACATGATGGTCATTTCTGACCAATTCTAAAAGCAGTCTTTTTCCAATATATCCAGTAGCTCCTGTAAGTAATATCTTCATTCTTCAAGATATCAATAATTACACGATTGTCATTTGTGTACTATCGACTTTACCAAAATAGTCGTCAACAGCCTTTTCTCTGTAATCGAATATTTCATCCAGTTTTTTCTTTATAAATAGACTATTTGCTATAGCTCCTAAAAAGCCAAATGGCGGCTGATAGGAAATAATATCTTTCATTACCACCACCCCATCTATTACATCCAAAATATGCTGATGATGCCACATGACATACGGCCCGATTCGCTGCTCATCCACAAAAAATTCCTGATCTCTTATATGTGTGATTTCAGTTACCCATTCTGTTTTCAACCCCAGCAAAGGACTGACCTCATATGAAATAATCATGCCCTCGTACATCTTTTCTTCCGCATGCGAAGAGGTGATATCAAACCCCATATGATCCGGAGTAATCAACTTGAGATTCCTTGGAGAGGATATAAAATCCCAAAGCTCCGCCTTACTTGCATCGATCACCTGTGCTTTGAAGTATTGATAAAAAGCCATGTCTAGAGCTGTGATATTTGTTGAAACAAGCGCTGAGCCTCCATTAGCTTTTGCTCTAATCTCCGGTCTATAAATTGCCCTTTTTGGGTAGTGAATTCGTGAACTTCAGACATTATTCTGTCGTACCTTTCTTCCAATTTCTCCTTTGCAGACTTAGATTTTTTTCTAAAAAATGACACCATAGTTGTAGGATTAAGTATTTAATTGTTGAAGTACATGATCAGCTTCTGCCATCTTCTGGTCGCTCAATGCTCGATTGATTGTTGACAATCGGTGAGCCTCATTTAGCAGTTTTGCGTATTTCTTTTCCAGTTTTCTTTTTGCTGACCTTTGAAAATAACTTCTGAACATATTTCTAAAAATTTAAAAATGATCGAGGACGCGTCTCGTCCTCGATCTTCACTCTACAATAACCAATTACGTTTCTTTTATGGGATCAACAACACTTCGTCAATCACATGTATTACACCATTCGTAGCATGAACATTTGTACCCGTAATGTTGGCACTCGTGTTAATGGTTAATTCTGTTAAATCGAATGTTAAATCCGTTCCTTCTACAGAGGCTACTTTGTTGGCAGTTAGTGCTCCAGCCAAGTCTACATCATACACTCTACCCGATACAACATGGTATTTCAAAACATCTACCAATGTAGCAATCGGAATGTCATTCAAAGTAGTCCATGACTCATTGCTGTCCAACAATTCGGTAAAAGCAGCGTCCGTAGGTGCAAAAACTGTGTAAGGACCTGCGCCATTCAAAACAGCAACTAAATCTTGTGGAGATCCTTCTCCTGCCGTCCTTGTTAGGGCAGCTAATAGAGAAGTAAATGATCCATCGTCGGCAAGTGCTGAGGTTACATCCACTATTGTTCCAGCTGCTGGCTCCAATACTTCGTCAATGATATGCACCACACCAGTACCAGATTCCACATCCACTGTGGTGATCTCGGCTGACCCATTGATGAAATTTCCTGCATCAACTAAAGAAAAGTAGATGTCATCACCTTGCAAGGTTTCAGCGTTCGCTGGAATTCCGGAACTTAATACCTTAGATCCTACCACATGATATTTTAATATATCTGCTACTGCTGCTGAGGTTGCAGCATCCAAATCGATACCCGATGCTGTAAATGCCTCATTTGTAGGAGCAAAAATTGTTAGTGCTTCTGCATCTAAAATGGTAGTAACTAAGTCTGCTTTTACTGCAGCAGTTATTAGAGTGGTAAAGTTCTTGTTGAAATAAGCTGGTTCGAGAACAGTTCCTACGAATGCCAATACATCCTCAGGCACAAGTACGGCATCGATAGTATGAATAATGCCATTAGTCGTTTCTACATCAAATGGGCTAACAACCTTCGCTCCATTCACCGTAATTCCACCCTCAGTTGCCAATGTAATTTCGTCACCTTGAAGTGTAGCTACATTACCAGCTGTAACCGCTGAAGAAGGTACTTCTCCACTTACTACATGATACTTCAGAATCTCTACAAGGACGTCTACAGGGACATCATCAATGCTCTCCTGGCCAATTGTAGTCAATAACGTTGCAAATGCAGCATCTGTCGGAGCAAAAACTGTGAATGGTCCGTCAGCCTGTAATGCACTTATTAAATCAGCTCGAGTTAAAGCAGCGGCTAATGAACTATAACCGCTAGCTACTGCAGTTGCTACAATATCTTTGGTTGGAGATAATTCGAAGCCCTCAGGTACTAATACTTCATCGATAGCATGTACAACGCCATTAGAAGCAGCTAAATCAAAAGGAGAAACTACAGAAACGCCATTGACTGTAATGCCATCTGAAGTAGCTAATGTAATATCGGCTCCATTCACAGTAGTTACGTCTCCATCAGCTACATCCGCGGAATAAACCTCTGCAGCGACCACGTGATAAGTCAAAACTTCGACCAAGTCTAAGTTTGAGATATCTCCTAAACCATCTACACCTAGATCAATCAGCAATTGTGCAAATGCGGCATCCGTTGGTGCAAAAACAGTGAAAGGACCATCACCTTGCAAAGTTTCAATCAATCCAGCCTGCGTTGCTGCAGCAGCTAAAATATTGAAATCATTAGCCTGTAGTACAGCGACGATATCATTTGATGAATCGTCTCCATCCATGTTGTTGTCATCGTCATCACAGCTTACCATGACTAACGAAACTGAAAATAATAATAAGAAGGATAATAAGAATGTATTTTTCATGTCTAACATATTTTTGTTTTTCTTAGACAATATTACGAGACCGTTACATTTTTGTTTAATTTATTTAATATTTTTTTAGACATTTTAAACAAAAGTGCCTCTAATGAGTATTAGTAAGGGGTAACAAATATTTTTTGTTCATCTTTACGTACATAAAATCTAGACATGATTACTTATACCGTAGCACAAGTTGAATCATTAACAGGTATTTCTGCACATTCTCTTAGAGTATGGGAGCGACGATACAACTTCATTAAACCTCATAGAACCGAGACTAATATTAGATACTACTCCGATAAACAATTGAAAAAATTGATCAATGTGGGTATTCTACTCAAGCATAATTATAAGATATCCAAAGTCGCAGCCATGGACGACAACAAAATCCATGATCTTATAAGTAGCATTCTCCTAGGCCAGCAGGAAAACTATCAAGACGATATTAAATCTCTGACCGTGTCGATGATTGACCTGGATGAAGCTGGATTCAACAAGCTATTCAACACACACATCAATAAAAATGGGTTGGTCAATACTTTCATTCAGCTCATTTATCCCTTTCTTCAACATGTAGGTGTGCTATGGGGGATTAATAAAACTATGCCTGCCCAAGAGCATTTCATTTCTAACCTCATCAGACAGAAGTTGATCTCTGCAACCGAAAATTTACCTTTAGCAAGGTCTGAAGCCCCGAGTCTATTACTTTATTTATTTGAAGGTGAAGACCATGAGATTGGTTTATTATTGGCCAATTACATCGCCAAGGAATTGGGATGGAAAACCTATTATTTAGGTTCAAATGTCCCTTATGAAAATATTGAGATCATATCTAAACAAACGTCGCCTGATCTCCTGTTTACCATGTTCGTATCTCCCCGAAAATCCAAATTTGCACAAGCTATGGATGATTTTTTAAAGAATATCAATACCAAAATGCTTTATTCGGGTCACGGCGACATCATCAAAAAATCCCAACATCAGAACAAAACACACTTTCTACAATCACCAGAAGACTTTCGCCAATTTCTATCAGAATACAAGAAATAGCATGAACTTATACTTAGCTATGTTGTTCTATAAATGAATCAAACAATCAGACCATGAGCACTTTTGCTGTTGCAATTACTAAAGATGAACTTACCACCCAAGTCAGTACAGATGGCCACATGGGACTAGTAGATGAACCCGTTGAAATTGGAGGATTAAACAAGGGACCCACGCCCTATGACCTATTATGTGGTGCGTTAGCAAGTTGCACGTCAATTACCCTTCGTTTATATGCCAATCGAAAAGAATGGGATGTTACTCGAATTAGAGTTGAGGTAAAGCACGCTAAGGATTATAAAGAGGTTTGTGAAGACTGTGAAAATCAATCTCAAAAAGTAGATGTTTTTGAACGCATCATAAGTCTGGAAGGTAATCTTGATGAAAAACAAAAACAGCGAATGCTGCAAATTGCAAATGCCTGTCCAGTACACAAGACACTAGAAGCAGAGGCTATTGTTGAATCTAAATTGAAGGAATAAAAAAAATCCTACCAGAAGTAGGATTTCATGTTTCTTATATTTAAGAAGGAATTATACTCTGTTGATTTTGATCTGAAAGGTGAAATAAGAATACTCACTGTTTACCTTGTCGAATTTATAATTCAAACGTTCTCCAGTTTTTCTGGCTAATTGAATTAATCCCAATCCAGCCGTACCTTTTTCAGAAAACTCCCCATTACTAAGTGTTTCCTTATAGAGTGCTCTAAGGCCGTTTTTATCCGTATTGTTCACTTCTTCAATCTTATCCTTCAAATCATAAGTATGTTTGGTTGGAATAAAATTGCCAGTGATGATATTGTAATATTTTTCCTTCGCAATTACTGTGATCAACCCTGATTTGGCATCATGTTCGGAGATTTCCTTGAAATGGCCTTTCACTTCATCCATATGGTGATAAAGATTATGCACACATTCAACCGCCGCACTATAAAAAAGCTTTTGTACTTTTTTATCGGACTCGGTCATGTTCACCTTTCTATCTAGCGTTTCAATTACTGAGGTAACCAGGTCAAACGTAATAGCCCCCTTGTACATGAGCAACACGTTCTCATTATATATCTTATTATACAAATCGAAGCTGTTAGCACTAGGATTATCTGTCACAGATTCGCTTTTTTTCTTTACGTCTTCAGTCATATTCTTTTGAGTAATTTTTTCATCCTTCCATTCATCGAAGGCGCCTAGCATTTCATTTGATTCTTTATCCATATAGCTGAAAACTAATACTACGGCATTGTATATACTCGGCTTTAAATCTACAAAAATAATATGTTAAACTCCAATTATTTGGATTTTGCAAAGAATAGCCTCTGATTTTTATGATTCTCATTAGGAGTTTAATAAAAGTCAAGCAAAGATTTTTGCTCTGAGGAGATTAGCTATCTTTGACTCGTGAGGGTAATTAGAAGCATTTTCTTTACAATTTTATACTTTTCCTGCCTTTTGGACACGGTAGGGTCTGGAATAAGTTGGTCAGAGATTCAAAAGAAAAAAGAAGGATCAATAACTATATACTATCGTAGTACAGAACCCTTTCTAATCGAAGAATCAGACGGCTCATTACGAGGTCTTGAATACGAAATGATGGTTGGATTCAAGTACTTTTTATGGAATAAATACGGCATACGCATCGATTTGGACTGGCAATCTAAAGAAAGCTTCAAATATGTTTTTGGACTGATCAAAGACAATCCCAAAGAAGGCGAGTTTGGATTAGATATTATCTCCAGAACAACAGTTCGTGAACAGTCGGTTGGCTTTTCGGACCCATATTTTCCAGACATCCAGGTGCTGGTCTCAGATAAATCCATTCCTACGGTCAGTTCTTTAGCTGAGTTTCAAGAACAATTTGGTGAATATACAGCAGTCTCCGTATCGGAAACCACCTATGATCAATACCTTAAGAACATTAGGAAAGAACATGCGATTGATTTTAATATTATATACAAAGAATCGAGTAATGACATTCTAACTGGAATATTGGAACAGTCAGGGAGGTTTGGCTATATGGACCTACCAAATTACCTTATAGCGCTCAACCAAAATTTAGCTATCAAACGACAACCTATCCTACCGGTTAAAGGCATTGGCTTCAGCATTATTTTCAAAAAAGGTAGTGATTGGGAAACACCCATCAATGAATATCTGGGAAGTGCTGAATACGAAATATTGAGAAATAAGGGTATTCAAAAATATTTAGGAAGTGATGTATATGATCTGATTGAGAGTATTTCGCAAGGTGAGGATGAAGAAATGGTCTTGCTTCTCAAGGAAAAAGAGCTTGTCGACCGAGAACTTTTGGAACGGTCGAAACAGGTTCAACAGCAGGAATACATTACTAATATGCTAATCGCCTGCGTTGTTATTGTATTCTTAATTGCCTTCGCCTTGTACAATAGAAGCAAAATAAAATCTAAGGCCAACAAAATATTGACTGCCCATCGGGAGATGATTGAAAATCAAAATGAATTGTTGAGCAAGCGAAACAATGAACTCCTGGAATTGGATGAAGAAAAAAACAACTTTATTAATATTCTTTCACACGACCTGAGGGCTCCAATCAATAATATTACTGCACTAGCAGGCTTATTGGCGATGGATGACAATTTATCAGAAAGTCAAGTAGGGTCCATCAAGCACATTGCTGCCGAATCGAGGAGGCTTAACAAAATGGTGACTAGAATTCTGGATGTAGAGCGAATAGAATCAAAATCCACAGAAGATTTTCGCATTATTAATTTGACCAATGTCATTGATAAAGTAATAGCCAATTATGAAAAACAAGCCCTCGACAAAAAAATTACTTTGGCCTTTGATTCTGAAGGAGAGCACAACGTGATGGGACTGGAGCAATATCTATTTCATGTATTTGAAAACCTCCTATCCAATGCTATCAAGTTCTCTCCTCTTGGAGAAGCTATTTGGATTAGAGTAATAAAAAAGGGAGATCACCACTTGATCAATTTTACAGACGGAGGGCCTGGAATGACAGAAGAAGATCAACAATTGATGTTCAAAAAATTCCAACGATTAAGTGCTAAACCTACAGCAGGAGAACGATCGACTGGCCTTGGACTTTCTATTGTGGCCAAATACACCGAACTATTAGGAGGTAAATTGACCTGGGAATCAGCACCTAATGAGGGGACTACATTCACTGTTTCATTGAAGGCAGTATAAAAAAGGGAATGCCCCCCGACATTCCCTGTAACCCAAAACTGTTTTTATTATTTTTTATATATCACACTACCTCTAGCCTGCAATTCAATTGCCGACTCCGTGCGCTCTACCTTTCCTTCTTGCCATACCAAGGTATTGTAGCCTTTGAGTAGTTCTGCATTAAGTGTTTGTGACTGATCAGCGAGATTATGCACTACAGCGACAGATTCATCTCCATATCTCCGAGTGAATGCAATAATGGATGTCCCTTCAAAAGCAAGGTTCTGAATATCACCCAAAGAGAAAACATCTTGTTTTTTAAGGTTAATTAATCCTTTGTAATGATTTAAAATAGACTTCTTTTCTTTTTGTTGAAATGCCACTGAACGGACAGATTCATCGGTAGTATAAGTGGCTTCCATCCAGGAAGTTCTCATTTCATCATTGGACAGCTCATCCCAAAGCATTGGCTCCCTAATGTTCTCATCTGGCTTCATACCCAGCATGCCAATTTCCTCACCATAGTATATATATGGTGTACCCGGCAAAGTGAATAGCAACGAAGCCGAAAGTTTAATTTTAGACGCGTCATCTCCTAATACTGAAGCTACTCTATTTTGGTCATGATTACTCAAAAAACTTGCTTCGACGAAATCAGAGTTATACTTTTTGAACCAAGGTAAAGAAGTGTTGATCACCTCCGTCAGGTTCGCATTAGAGTCTATTTCATAGCCATGACCTGCGATATTTGCAGCCACTACTCTTTCCTTATTTATTGACTCCAGAATACTAAAGGCGCGATCAAAATTGAATAATGAGGTAAATCCCGCTGCATATGGTGAAGCGGTGGCGGCATCGGCCCATACCTCACCTATCAAGTATACATCAGGATTAACCTCCTCCATTTTAGTTTTAAACTCCTTCCAAAAAGCATGACTATCTGTAGCTCTGTCGTCCGGATAAATATGCTTGGCAGCATCCAATCGAAACCCATCCACTCCTATTTGTTCCAACCAGAATTTGCCAGCATCATACATTTCCTCTCTGACTAAAGGGTTATCATAATTGAGATCCGGCATGCCGCCATAAAAGAATCCATAATAATGTTCTCCCACTGGATTGTCCTCCTCAACAGGATGCCACTGGCGAATGTTATCTGAATCGAACGAGGTTTCTTTTTTAGCAATTTGCTCGGCTATGGAGTCCTTGTCTGCCCATACATAGTAATCTCTGTATTTCGCATGCTTACCGGTCATCGCATCCTGAAACCATGGATGATCATAACCACTGTGGTTAATAACAAAATCCATCACCACTTTGATGTTTCGTTTATGCGCCTCATTGATGAAAGTTTTGAAATCTTCCATCGTACCATAATCTGGATGTATCGCTCTATAGTCAACCACATCATACTTGTGATAACTCGGTGATGGAGACATAGGCATCAACCAGATGGCATCTACTCCAAGATCACTCAGATAGTCCAGCTTTGAGGTCATTCCTGGAATATCCCCGATTCCATCTCCGTTGGAGTCAGCAAAGGACTGTACGAAAATTTCGTAAAACACCTTTTTATTCCAGTTGGTCAACGAGGCAGGTTCTTCTTTTATGGATTGATCCGATGTACAGGAAGCAGCCATAATCAAACCTAAAATTACAATAGAAAGTTGTTGTAGTTTCATTCTTTATGAGTTCGTTCTTGAGGTTTAGTTTTTGATGAATTTCCTTGAAATGGATTGATTACCATTTTTCAACCTAAAAGTATATAGCCCTTTGGTCAAAGTCGATACATTGAGCGTGGTTGTCTGAGTAGGCACCAGCCTACCACTTTGTACTGCTTGCCCCAAGATATTTGAAATCACCCACTCATACTCCTTGGCTTCAACTCTCAAACCAGCCAGATCAATGTTCAAGACATCATTTGCTGGATTTGGATAAAACATCAACTGCTCATTCAGCTGCCTTGAATCAATCGACGTAACAATTCCCGCCGCAGGCGTGTGAAGCTTCTTATCGGTATAGATGTGAAATTCACCCGGACTAAGTTTAATCGTATTGCTAGTGTTGGTCACCTCAATTTCCTCTCCAGAGATAAAATCATACCAGGTGCCTGTATGTTGAAACTCAGGATTTATTGAACCCGAACTCACATCAAAGTTTCCAATCACTGTGACGCTGGTATCCGAATTAGAAATATGGATAGACTTCTGAACACCATCAGGCGACCACGTAAAATCACCTTTGGTAAACACATCGTATTCGTTTCTTAATTTCATCAGTTCCTTGTAGGTCAAATACAACTCTCTTCTTTTGGCATTTTCTAAGTACTCCCATTTCTCGGGTTTTCGTCCGGTTCGTCCATTTTCGTCAATGGGAATATCATAAGCATATTCTCCCCATTGCCAGATCATCTTCGGTCCGGGCACAGTAAAAAAGAAAGCAGCCGATTGTTTCAAACGATCTATGGCCGTATTAAAATCTTTGATGCTATAACTGCCGCTCGTTTTTCCAAAATTCTGCAGTTGATACATTTGTCTTTCCTCATCATGGCTCTCCATGTAAGAAATTAAGTAATTATTGGTCCAACCTCGATCCTCATAATAGGCCAATTCAATAGACCCTCCGAATCCCATAGCAGCCTGATTGTAATCATGATAAATATTACCCCAAAGCATCATACCATAATCTGATAATTCCTTTTCCTCATCATTATCAGCAAAGTGTTCAAGAATCACATAAGCATCTGGAGTATGAGACCAAATTTCATCAGCCATGCGTTTCAAGAGGGCAATTCTCGAATCATCCTTTTTACCCCATGCACTCACATCATCATCCGAATCTACTTGCGTAAACCCTTTGGATAAATCAAATCGATAACCATCAAATTTGAATTCATTCAACCAATAATGATTGACAGAATCCAACCAGTTTTGGGTATAGATGCTTTCATGGTTGATATCTGAAAACACGTTAAAAGGATGTTTAGGTTCCTGGTTGAACCACGGGTTTTCCGCCGTGGGCTTGAATTCATCAAAATCAAAATACATTTGGGCATAGGGAGATGGGATATCATTTTGATTCATAACCATATCCAGTATTACTGCCATGCCCTTTCCATGTGCTTTATCCACAAACTCTTTTAAATCGTTTTTTGTACCATAAGCTTTGTCTGCTGCAAACATGAACGTTGGGTTATAACCCCAACTATCATTTCCACCAAATTCCATAATAGGCATTAGCTCTATGGTATTTACTCCCAGGTCTTTAATGTAATCTAGTGTATCTATCATCGCCTGGTAATTCATATGATCCTCACCTAAAAAGTCCCTTACCAGCAATTCATAAACCATCAAATCTTCTTTCTCCGGCTTCTTAAAATTCGTATTTTCCCAAGTATAGGTAGTTTGATTGGTTTGCAAAACAGCCGCTCTATTCTCGTACCATTTAGAATGCAACGCCCCTTCGGGATAGTCCATAAGCCCAGGGTAGGTCGATTCAGAAATCCATTGATCATCTGGGTCTAATATTTTGTCGGCATGAGGATCTGCAATCCAAATGGCTTCGTCCACCAAATATTGGAAAGCATACTCTTGACCACTGGTCAAACCAGTCACCTCTAACCAAAAATGTTCGCCATCTTTGGCCATTTGATAATCAGGGTCGATTTTCCAATCAGTAAAATCCCCAACCACATAGACAGAGGTTTTCAATGGTGCCAACAGGCTCAGCGTTACTTTGGTTTTATCTGTGTGATAATTAATACCATCAATGACACCGGCAGGTCTGGCCGCTTCTACAGTGGCCGATCGGACCGTATAAGTAAAGCTTTTTTCCACTACTTCTGATCCATTGTTGGCTTCAATAGTTACTTCGTGTATACCCTCTGTCTCGGCTGTCAGCGTATGGTCTAATGTGGTAGTATTGCTTGCAGAAGTAACTTGGACATCATTTACTTTCAGTGTCAAAGTAGCCGATTCAGAAGCGACTACAGCTACCTCAATAGCCGTCGAGGCATCCACTAGAATAGGAAACAAAGATGGACTAGTAAAGCTAACAGCAAATTGATCGGACAATACATCAAAATCATAATCTGGCGTTTGTCCATCACTCCAGTCTGCTCCTTTTAAAAGAAGCCCAATTTTTTCAATTTCATCATCCGCTACTCCAAAAAATGTAGTGGGTGTGAACGTAATAGTATAAATATCACCGTCACTATCCGATCGGGTCATTAACGCAGCACTTTGGGCTGCTGTGGCTGGATTTACATTGGTGGGGGCATCTATGTCGCCCGAGGTCTTATCCACCCAAGTCCAAATCCATAAATCATCACTATAACCTGCCAAGCCAGTGCTGGACACATCCACAGTAATAGTGACCTCTTGATCAGCGATTGGAAAAACAGGATCGGTAGTAACCTGCCCAAAACTTAGGGTAGATATAAAAATTAGACAAAGTAAGATTTTGTTCATATGGTTTTCCATTGAATGGTTGAGAAAAGCGCATCTCGGATGCAAAAAGAAAGGCATAAACCGACAGAGGGTCAGTCCTCTGTCGGTAATTTTAGATCGAATTAATTGGCAATCAATTCGTATTTTTCGTTGTTCAAATCTAGTCTGATGGTGTAGTTACCTGCCGTAACGGCAATATCAGAACCTCCGCCATCTATTGTTCCGTCAGGCTCGTCGTCACCATAATTCAAATCCCAGCCATCATTAGCTCTAAATTTAAGGAAGCCATCAGTAAGGGCTGTGGTGATTTCCCAAACTTGTCTCTGACCGTTGTACATCATATCCGTATCTGGGTCCGACCAACCATTTGGAGTTGCATCTCCAATAATCCCCCAATCATCCGTTTTTTCTAGTTCTATCGTTAAAGCACTTACATCTACCGTAACCATATAAGTCCCAGCATCAATCGAATAATCTCCTCCTGAAGGATCGAGTGAACCAGTGAATTTAGAGCCGTCGGCAGTTAACACTCCTCCCCATGCGTTGTCCCAATTAGCTTCTGGAGTTACTTTGAAGGAAGATGACGGATTAGCACCATCAACTATTCTCAAAATACCTTCATACACACTATTAAACCCATAAGAATATAATCTTCCGTTTTCATCTCCCGGCGACCATCCCTGATAGGCTCCAGGTACATAAATCATTGGATAATCAATCAAAGTTTCATAAGGAGTAACCGTATAGTCAGAGACAGTAGAAAAGATGGTGTCTACATTAGTATTCACAGTAGAAAAAACTCTGGCCTTAATCGTAGCTTGCTCATCGATAGGCAGTCCCCATGAAAGCAATATACCGTTGATATCACCCACCACTGCGGATCCATTCAGCTCTTGTGATGATACGATATTAGCCGCACCTGCAAATGAGTCATCCATGGCAATTTGCACAAAATAAGTAACCGATGCATCAAATCCGTAATCAGCTTCTGTCCAGGTATATTCGATAGACTCCGCTGCTTCATCTTTTTCAAACTCCATTCCGCCATCCCCAGGCCCACTAAGTGTAGGACCTTCAGGGTTGCTGCTGATGGCAACTTTTTCAACCTCATCTTCACATGCACCAAATAGCACAGCCAGAGCGAGGATATATATGTATGTTAATTTTTTCATTGCAATATTTTTTGATTCAAAAAGGTTCACTTGAGAGCCCTTGTATCAGACTCTCAAGATCATTTTCTTAATTAGAATAACCGTTGTTTTGCTCCAAGTTTGGATTGGCAGTCAATTGAGCTGCCGGTATAGGGAAAAGTGCTCTATAGTCATCAAAACCTGCACCTGCCTGAGAATTCCCTTTCCATTCCCATACATAGCTACCGCTCGAGTATTTCCCAAATCGAATCAAATCCGTTCTTCGTTGTGCTTCCCAGTAAAGTTCTCTGGCTCGCTCGTCAAGTAAGAAATCCAGCGTAAGATCAGCGTTGGAAATATTTCCAGAAACATCGCCATAAGCTCTTTCTCTTAAGTCATTGATATAACCTGTTGCAGTATTGGCATCTCCGCCTCCTCCTCTGAGGAATATTTCCGCATACATTAAATAAGCATCTGCCAATCTAAACATAGGGAAGTCAGTGCTTACAAAATCAGGATTATAATACTCTGGCTGAGAACCGTCAGAGTTTAGATTGCTGAATTTATACACACCAATACCTTCAGTAAAAGTGCCTACATTTTCTACATTCCACTCCCATGCATCATTAGAATTGAAGTAAAACAAGGCTCTGCTATCTGGGATGTCCGCCAAAGGCGCTGCCAAGGTAAAATCTCCAGCAGCTAATCCAAACTTTTCAGGAAGCTCTTTGACCGCTCTAAAGCCACCCCATCCTGATCCACCTACACCACGTACGTTGGCTACATCTAATCCACCTCCACTCGAGGCATGTACCAAAAAAGTAGTTCCATGAGACTGGCTATGAATTCCATTATATACTAATGGAAATATGATCTCCGGACTCGTGTTATTATCTGCTCTGAAAACATTTTCGTAGACTGGATCCAGACTATAACTGGAAGAAATAACCTGATTAGTGTAGTTTAAGGCATCTGAGTATCTGTCCTCACCAACAAAAACTTCGGCATTAAGGTACAATTTGCCTAACAACATCCAGGCCGCCACTCTATCCACTCTACCGTACTCATTTGCCTGAGGTGCTGCCAAAGCAGACTCAATCTCTGTCAACTCTGTTTCTACAAAACTGAAAACCTCAGCTCTGGTGGCCTGTACCGGCAAATCACTTAAAGAAGCCTCTTCATCAATGATTGGAATATTTCCGTAAAAATCAACTGCAATGTAGTAAGCAAATGCTCTTAGGAATCTAGCCTCCGCTACAAACAACGCCTTATCCTCTTCGGATACTGGAGAGTTGTCTACGTTTCTTAAAAACTCATTGGCTAAAGCTACAGAGAAGAAGAGTCTAGAATAAACAGCTTCATTAAAAACATCATTAGCTTGCCAAGTGTGCCAGTGAAAGTTTTTGATCGTCTGATCATCCCATGCCACAATAGATTCTTCGGTGGTACATTCCTGAAGCACGAAGTATTGTCTCAGGAAATTACTAAAGTCTTCACGGATTCCTTGGATCTCCTGCTCACCAGCGCCCTGGCCATTGTATGCAAAAGAGGCATAAATTTTTGCCAAAGCACCTTTCGTACCTTCTTCGGTAGAAAAGACTGTAGTTGCATTGTTAGAATCAGGGTCTATCGGTGTTACCTCCAAGTCGTTGACACACGACGTAAAAATAATCGCTGCCAGTACTATATATATATATTTAATTTTTTTCATGGTCTACTAGCTTAAAAGTTGAAATTAACTCCCAGTACATATGTTCTAGGTCGTGGATAAACATTCTTATCTATACCTGGTGCTAATGCATCATTGATCTCAGGATCCAGGCCTGAATAATTAGTGATCAGGAATGCATTTTGGACCGTAAAGCTTACACGGGCTGTGATCTTGTCAGAAAATACTTTAGGGAAGTTATAACCCGCACTGATGTTGTCCATTCTGAAAAATGATCCATCTTCCAGATAGAAATCACTCTTATATTGTGCATTGAAGAATTGAGACTCTTCCACAAATGTTGAGATGTTAGACAAGTAACCTGACTGGTTGTATAGATTAGCATATAACCCCTTGCTCGAAGCAATGTTGTTGTAAACATCATTGCCTACACTTAGTCTACCAGCAAAAGAGAAGTCAAAGTTTTTATAAGCAAACCTTGAAGAAATACCGATCAAAAAGTCGGGAGCCGGATTACCTAAATGGTATCTATTCAAGTCATTACCGTCTACTTGTCCTCCTTGTCCCGAACGATCTACATAAAGACCCTCGATAGGCATGCCCTCGTTGTCATACACTTGTTGGAATAGATAGAAAGAGTTGGTAGGATATCCTACACTATTGATTTGAACTCTGTTGTTACTTCCTCCATCAATCTCACCTACTTCATAACCTATGTAGTCTGGATCAGAGAATGCTGTTAGTTTGGTAATCTTGTTCGTATTTTTCGAGAAATTCACTCCAATTTGCCAGCTCATATTACCATTTGAAATTGGATAACCATTTAAGGAAATTTCATAACCTTGATTTTCCAAAGATCCAACGTTAGTTACTACTCTGTTGGCAAAGTTTGTTCCTACCGGTACCGGTATCTCATTCAATAAATCGTCTGTAGTTCTTTGGTAGTAATCGAATGAACCTGAGATTCTATTTCCTAAGAAACTAAAGTCCAAACCAGCGTTTATGGTAGTGGTCTCTTCCCATTTGATATTCGGGTCATAAGCTAAAGGCTTCCACAATTGATACAACTGACCACCAAATCCATATTGTGAGTTAGCCGTACTCCCATTGTAACTTGCAATCGCTGGATAATCATTATCTGTGATATCTTGCTGTCCAGTGATTCCGTAACCTGCTCTGATTTTCAACTCGTCCAATGCATCCACACTTTGAAGAAATGACTCTTCACCCATCTGCCAGGCAACAGCCACAGATGGAAATAAGCCCCACCGATTGTCATCTGAGAATCTCGATGAACCATCTCTTCTCAATGTACCTGTCACCAAATATTTTCCTTTGAAAGTATAATTTACACGACCAAAGAAGGAAACAAGGTAACTCTCAGTTTTATCTACTGTAGTGTCAGAGCCAATATATTCTCCTGAATCATTGGCTTCCCAAGGTCTATTGGCGTTTTCTTTTTCTTCATAAAAATGCTGCCAAGAGTAGCCTGCGGTTACATCAAGTTTGCTGTCTATTGAACTAAGGTCTTTTGAATAGTTCAAATAGGCATCCAGAAGCTCGTTTTTACCAATAACTTCATAGGATTTCACATTGTTTTGTGGTTCTCTGTATGAAAAAGCCGCAGTAGAATCCGTATTATCGGTGCCTTCACTCTTGTAGTAATCATAACCGGCATTAACCACAGCTTTTAATTCAGGTAAGAATGGCATTCTATAAGTTGTGCTCACATTTCCTATACTTCTAGCCACTTGAGACGTATTGTCTTTTTGATTGATCATAGCAACCGGATTGTCAGTAGCAATGAAGTTTGGCGTACCATCTACCTCGTTTACCCAGGTAAAGTATCCACCGTAGGGAGAGTTCTCATCATAAATAGATTGAGAAGGATCGAAACTGGTAGATGCACCAATAGCACCGTCATTTGAAAAGTTGTTGTCTGTCAACATTCCCTTCAAATTGATATCAAAGGTCAAATCACCATCGAGTAAACTTGGACTTGCACCAATAGAAAGAGTTGTTCTTTCCATGTTAGATTCCTTCAGCATACCATTCTGGTTGGTATATCCTACCGAAGCTCTATAGGGCATGGAATTCAATGAACCTGTCAAACTTACATTATGATCAGTAGATATAGCATTTCTATAGACTTCATTTTGCCAATCTGTGTTGCCATTACCTAAGAGCGGAGTGGTAATCGAAGGGTCCACCGTATGATTAGCTACTACCTGTCTGAACTCCTCTCCAGAGTACACGTCTGTATACTCAATAGGCACGCCTAATGAGAGGTTTCCATTATAGCTCACTTGCAAATCCTGTCCTGAGCTACCTCTTTTGGTAGTAATTAAGATTACTCCGTTTGAGGCTCTTGAACCATAAATAGCAGTTGCCGAAGCATCCTTTAAGACCGTAAAAGTTTCAATGTCATTAGGATTTACAGTGGCCAAAGGATTGGCAAAACCATCAATTGATTTATTTGTCAAAGGAACTCCATCAACAACGATTAAAGGATCATTACTTGCTCTCAGGGAAGATCCACCTCTAATTCTAATGGTAGAATTGCCTCCAGGCTGACCTGTTGGGGCGGTAACGACCACACCGGCCACCTTACCCATGAGTAGCTCCTGAGGAGTTGAGATAGCACCCTTATTAAAGTCATCAGAGTCAATAGCAACTACTGAACCAGTCACATCTCCTCTATCAACTTCACCGTAGCCGATAACCACAACTTCACCCAACTGAGACACATCATACCCGAGGTCAATGTCGATTGTTGAACGAGTACCAACAGCGATTTCTTGTGTTTCAAATCCCACATAAGAGATCACAAGAATTGTGTTGGAATCTACATTTACGCTGTAATTCCCATCAATATCAGTAACAGCACCATTCGAGGTACCCTTTGCAACTACATTTACTCCGGGGATGGGCTCGCCGGACTCTGCATCTTTGATTGTTCCAGATACTAGACTTCCCTGTGCGTAGACACTGGAAGTAGGAAGAGAAAGTAAGATCCCCATTCCAAACAGCAAACTGAAAACTAACTGGTAATAGTTCTTCATAGTGTTTTAATTAATTACGAGTTTTGTTAATTGTACTTTTCTAAGATTTGCTTTCTGAACATCTCGTCCTCTTCGAAAAAAACATCTAATTCAAGCGCTAATAATTAATTAATGTTAACTTCTTGCAAAAGCGATTCATACGCTGCTGACTGCCTAGTATTATAAGGAATTCAACTACTTTTCTTCGTTCTTGCATATTCAATAATAAACCTAAAAACATAGAATACAACTCATATTCACAGTTTTTTTCATGCCATTTCGCATGCAAACGATTCCGCAAACGATTTCGGAAGCCATTTTTTTTTCACTCTTTTTTTCATAACCCAGATCTCTCCTAGTTCAGGGTCGCTCAAGAGCCAATGGCTTCCAATTCACTTTTAAATTGTACTATTGCAATAATCAACTAAACTCAATTTCTTGTAGGTTGAAGGTTTATGTTTTACTTTTCCGCTCTGTAACGTCTAAATGTATAGACACGCCATTGGGAATTGAAAGATTATACATTAGGTTTAACACCGAAGTGTAAAACTTCAGTTCATACTTTATACGTTTCGAGTATGGTCCAGGTGTGGCAGATTTACGAAACCAGCAGTTTAGATAGGTCAGCTACAAAAATAAAGCATTAGAGAATGAAAAGTAGTCAAGTAACAATCAAGGACTTAGCCAAAGCGTTGGGGGTTTCCCCCTCTACAGTTTCTCGTGCCTTAAATGACCACCCAGACATTAGCCCAGAAACGAAAAAGGAAGTCAATGACCTCGCCAAGCAATTGAACTACGAGCCTAATGTAGTGGCTCAAAACCTGCGAAGCCAAAAAACAAATACGATCGGGGTTATCATACCGGAAATTGTGCATTTCTTCTTTTCAACGGTGATTTCGGGTATTGAAGAGGTAGCTTACAAAGCTGGCTACACCGTGATGTTTTGTCAAACGAGTGAATCCTTTGAACGTGAAGTAAAAGACACCAAAGCTTTACTCAATCAACGAATTGATGGATTGATCGTCTCCTTTTCTAAGGAAACTCAAAACTTCGAACACTTTCAGGAAGTAGCCAAAAAGATACCTGTCGTACTGTTTGACCGTGAAACCGATGAACTGAATGTTAGTAAGATTGTGGTGGATGACTATGATGGAGCCGCGATGGCTACCCAACATTTGATCAATCAAAAAAGTAAGCGTATCGCCCATTTGGCTGGACCAGACAATCTAACCATCGGAGCAGAGCGTAAAAAAGGCTATCAGGATACCTTGAAGAAAAACAACATGAAAGTGGACCCTGACTATATTCTACCCTGTTTCCGCGGCACGTTGGATGAAGGCTTTCACGCCATGCAGAGACTTTTGGATTTACCTCAACCGCCCGATGCTGTATTCTGCACCAACGATACTGCAGCTTACGGGGCGATGAAAGCCATCAAAGAAGCAGGATTAGAAATACCAAAAGACATTGCTATTGTCGGCTTTAGCAATTGGCAATTTTCCTCACTCATAGAGCCTCAACTGACTACGGTCTCACAACCTGGTGTGGACATGGGGAGAGCGGCGGCCAAGCGACTAATTGCCGAACTTCAAGACAAAGAATTAAGAGAACAACCCATCCGTCAAGTGCTAAAAACGGACCTCATTATCCGAAAGTCTTCCAAACGTCCTTAATTATTTTGCTTTTCTCCGCAAACGATTGAAACTAAGCAAAAACCCTCATATTCACTCCTAAACGCTTCTTTTCGTCACTTAGACTAAAGAAATTATTTGTATTTGATTCGGAAACGGGTCTAGCTTTAAAAGCTTTTTGAAACATTTCGTGTCCTCTTCGGAAAACATCTTTCGAGCACTTATACAAGATATAATTGTTTATGATTGTTGAAGAGAGAAAAAATATAAGGACCAACGGCACACTCGTTCGAGGGTCATTATTATCTTATCAGCTGGACGCCTTCGGCTTCTATGGCCGTACTGATTCCGAAAACATATGCCTCGAAGTATATGAAGAAGGAATGATCCGAGTAAGGATTTCTAAAAAGGAGAAGTTTGATAATTTCCATTACGCACTAGATAAAAATCTCAGCCAGAAGTCTATCGATTATCTGGAAAAGGAAGATAGCATTGTCATATCTACTGGCAAGGTGGAGGTTTCTATCATGAAAGCACCCTTTCGTCTGGTTTTCAGAAATGAGAAAGGTGAGATCATAAATGAAGATGACGCCTCCTTCGGCACTTCCTGGATAGGCGAACAAGTCACTACCTACAAAAAATTACAACCTGACGAAAAATTTATTGGACTAGGCGAAAAGACCGGTCCGCTCAATAAAAAGGGCCACGGCTTTCAAAACTGGAATACAGATCACTTTGGGTATGGAGCTAATACCGACCCATTATACTGTTCTATCCCATTCTATATGGGCATCCACAGCAACATGGCCTATGGCATCTACCTCAACAACTCTTACAAGACACACTTCAACTTCGGTGCGTCGAACAATCGTTTCTCTAGTTTCTCTGCGGATGCAGGAGATATGGATTACTTTTTCATGCACTATGATTCAGTAAATGAAATTATAGGAGCTTACAGCCGTTTGACGGGTAAAATGAGCCTTCCTCCTAAATGGTCTCTGGGCTACCAGCAGTGCAGATACAGTTATTATCCTGAAGCCGAAGTGCTCAACACGGCTCAAAATTTCAGAGACAAAGAAATTCCTGCGGATGTGATTGTATTGGACATCCATTACATGGAGAAATACAAAATATTCACTTGGGACAAGGAAAGATTTCCCTGCCCCGAAACCATGATCAACAAATTAAAAGATCTAGGTTTTAAAGTGGTGGTGATGTGTGATCCAGGTATTAAAGTGGAAAAAGGTTATTCTTCTTATGAAGACGGTCTGGAAAAAGACGTATTCATTAAGTACCCCGATGGTACCAACTATGAAGGCGAAGTGTGGCCGGGATGGTGTCATTTCCCTGACTTCACGAAACCTGAAACCAGAGACTGGTGGACAAAACAACTCCAATCATACAGCGACATAGGAATAGAAGGCTTCTGGAATGATATGAATGAGATCGCCACTTGGGGACAATCCTTACCAGAACTCATAGAGTTCGACTTTGACGGGGAAAAAGGAACCACACGAAATGCCCGAAATATTTATGGCCTTATGATGGCCAAAAGCACCTGGGAAGGCGCCAAAGAAAACTTGGCAGGCAAAAGACCATTCAATCTCACCCGGGCAGGTTTTGCAGGCATTCAAAAATATGCTGCCGTTTGGACTGGCGATAACGTCGCCTCTGATGAGCATATGCTTTTAGGTATGCGCATGCTTAATAGCATGGGACTTTCTGGTGTTCCATTCGCAGGGTTTGATGCCGGCGGATTTATCGGAAATGCATCAGAAAACCTCTTTGCCAGATGGATTTCAATGGCGGCCTTTACGCCATTCTTTAGAGGACATTCGAATGTAAATACCAAATCAAGTGAGCCTTGGACGCATGGGGAACATACAGAAGAAATCTCAAGAAACTATATCAGTCTTCGTTATCGGTTGATGCCTTATGTGTATGCTGCATTTTATGAGGCTAGTGAGACAGGTACGCCTGTTAATCGTTCGCTGGCCATCGATTATACTTTCGATGACAATATTTACAAGACGGCTTACGAAAATGAATTCCTTTTTGGAGAGTCTATTCTTGTAGCTCCTGTATCAAGTGAGAAAGAAATAGAAAAAATTTACTTCCCTAATGGTGAATGGTATGATCTATTCACAGACGAAAAATACAGCGGTAACAAAGAAACATTAGTTGAATGTCCGATGGAAAAGCTGCCGGTATTCGCTAAAGCCTCTGCCATTATTCCAGTTCAGTCGCAGGTCTATAGCAACCAAGAAAGACCTAACGAGCAACTGGAAATCCATCTTTATAAAGGAGCAGAGAACAATAGTTTTCTCTACTATGAAGATGATGGCGATTCCTTTGCTTTTGAAAGCGGTGAATATTACAAAAGAAGCATTGTTTACCACCCGCAGACAAACCGCTTGACTTTTGGCTCTGTGCAAGGGAGCTTTGATAGCGTGTTTAATGAGGTGAAATTATACTTCCATGGCTTTGAGAATGAAGAGCTAACTTCATTAGCTATCGATCGTGAAGATTACCACTTCATTTCGCCGTTATCTAATTTTGATCCGATTGCTACAGATCTTCATCAAGATTATAAAATTAAGCACCTACCCTATACCACATTCAAACTTAAAAACAACGAATTTTCAATCAATTGGAAATAAGGATTTCAGCATGCTTATGAAAAAAATACTACTATTTGCTCTCGCACTAAACCTCATCGGTTGCGGTGTGGATCAATCTGAGAAAAACAAAACTGCCCTTTCTTCGCCAGAGGACAAACTCTCCATGCAGTTTTACCTTGAGGCTGATGGCACACCCGGATACTGGGCTAATTACGGAGAGAAAATCATCGTAGACAGTTCCAGACTAGGCTTTGAACTCGGAGATAACATCAGCCTGAAAAATGGATTTGAACTCGTCAATGTTCAAACTTCGAGCTTTGACGAAACCTGGGAACAACCCTGGGGTGAACAACGATTGATCAGAAACAACTACAACGAATTGAAAGTTGAATTGGTCAACGCGAATCAAATCAAACTGAATATCATCTTCCGTTTATTCGACGATGGTATAGGCTTCAGATATGAATTTCCTGAGCAGGAAAAGCTGAAGGAGTTTGAAATCATGGACGAGTTGACTGAATTCAACTTATCTGACGATCACGACGCCTGGTCGATTCCAGCCTACGCAGGCAATAGGTACGAGTACTTGTACAAAAAAGCGCCAGTTTCAGAATTCGAAATGGTACACACTCCCCTAACTATCGAAGGGAAAAACGGTCTGTTCTTTCATATGCATGAAGCGGCATTGTACGACTACCCAAGTATGGTGGTGAAAAATGTAGGTGGTACCAAACTGAAGTGCGATTTGGTTCCTTACAGCAAAACCAATCCAATTAAAGCTTATTTGAAGGCTCCATTCTCTACGCCATGGAGAACCATTCAAGTAGGTGAAACGCCAGGTGATTTGATTACTAACTACATGATTTTGAACTTGAATGAGCCAAGCAAAATCGAAGACACTTCCTGGATCAAACCAGGCAAATACATCGGCGTTTGGTGGGAAATGTTCATCAACCTCGGCACCTGGCACCAAGGCCCAAAGCATGCCGCCAATACCGAAAACGTAAAGAAATACATCGACTTTGCAGCAGCCAATGGCTTCTCAGGTGTACTAGTCGAAGGCTGGAACTACGGCTGGGACGGCAACTGGATGGGTGGCGGCACCAAGTTCGAATTTTCTAAACCGTATCCGGACTACGACATCGAATTCCTAAGTAAGTATGCCGCAGACAAAGGCGTTTACATCATCGGTCATCACGAGACTGGTGCAGATACCGAAAACTACGATGAGCAGCTAGAAGACGCTTATCAGTTCCTAGAGGATCATGGCATGAAGGCAGTAAAAACGGGTTATGTAGAAAATGGAGACACTTTGCCGAATGGCATTTACCATCATGGTCAGTATTTCGTACAGCACTTTCAGCGGGTAATAGAAATGGGTGCTAAACACAAAACCATGATCGTCGCCCACGAACCGATCAAAGACACTGGCAAAAGAAGAACCTGGCCCAATATGGTCTCTCGAGAAGGCGCCAAAGGGCAAGAATACAATGCCATGGGTGGCAGCCCAACGGATCATGTGGTTACTATTCCATTTACAAGATCATTATCAGGTCCATTCGATTACACACCGGGTGTGTTTGACATCAGAATCAAAACCAGTCCCGATCAGGTAAAAACGACTATTGGAAAAGAACTGGCATTATACACCATCATCTATGCACCGATGATGATGGCCAATGACCTTCCAGAAAACTACGAAGGTCATCCTGCTTTTGAGTACATCAAAGCAGTACCCACAGATTGGGAAACTACTCAAGTCATTGATGGGAAAATTGGTGATTTTGTGACGATCGCTCGTCAAGAACGTGAAACAGACAACTGGTTTGTAGGAACGATTACCGATGAGAACCCAAGAGCATTTAAATTGTCGCTGGATTTCTTGAAGGAAGGTGTAACCTACAATGCAACCATTTATGCGGATGGAGAAGGTTGTCATTATGTAGACAACCCAACTTCTTATCAAATCAATGAAATGGAAGTAACGAAAGCCACTATATTAGATATGAAATTGGCTGCCGGTGGTGGTGCAGCCCTCAGCCTATACCCTAAGAACTAATGACAAAGATTCAAGTTATCGCCATCATCCTTTTGGCTTCTTTAAGCTTCCTGTTTGCCTGTGAGCCAACGGAACAAAAAGCAGTAGAACCAGTCGTTACGTTCCCAGAGCGTGCAGCTGACATGACTGTATATGAAGTCAATATTCGTCAGTATACGCCAGAAGGCACCATCAATGCTTTTGCAGAGCATCTTCCAAGATTGAAAGAATTGGGTGTAGAGATGCTTTGGATCATGCCGGTGCAGCCCATAGGAAAGGAAAAGAGAAAAGGATCATTAGGAAGTTACTATTCTATTTCGGATTACTCAGAAGTCAACCCTGAGTTTGGCACACTGGAAGACTTCAAAGCCCTCGTCAAAAAAGTGCATGAAATGGACATGACGATCATCCTGGATTGGGTACCGAATCACACAGCCTGGGATCATCCTTGGATCCAATCCAATCCTGAGTATTACGCCAAAGACAGCTTAGGCAACATCACCTATGAGGCGGATTGGGAAGACATCGCCCTACTCGATCACACCAATGAAAGCACGCGCCAAAGCATGATCGAAGAAATGAAGTTTTGGATTACCAAAACGGATATCGATGGCTTCCGATGCGATCATGCGGCTCATGAGATTCCGCTATATTTCTGGGAAGAAGCCAGAGCTGCCTTAGACCCGCTAAAGGATTTGTTTTGGTTGGCCGAATGGGATGAGCCTAGACTGCATAGCAACTTTCATGCGTCTTACTCTTGGGAGCTGTTGCACTTAACAGAGCATGTCGCCAAAGGCGAAAAGACCGCGCATGACATTGACCAATTCATCAATAAAGATTTGGCATTGTATGGTAAGAACCCATTTCGTATGACGATTACAACCAACCACGACGAAAACTCATGGGCAGGAACAGTCTTCGAAAGATACGGCGACGGACATCAGGCTTTTGCTACTTTTATCTTCACGGCCTATGGTTTTCCTATGATCTATAGCGGGCAGGAAGTAGGGCTGGACAAACGGCTACTCTTTTTCGAAAAGGACACCATCAACTGGGAGGACCCTAAAAACTTGACTCCCTTCTATCAGCAGCTGGTGCAATTGAAAAAAGACAATGAAGCCCTCTGGAATGGCGGTTACGGAGGCACACCTCAGCGTATCAACAACGACGAATGGATTTATGCTTTCAGCAGAGAGAAAAACGGCAATCAGGTGATTGGCTTGATTAATATGTCCGGTGAAAAGCAAACTTTTAACCTGACAGATGAAACCGCTTCTGGCACGTATTCAGATACTTTTACCAAAGTGTCGTATACCTTGGCCAAAGACCAACCAATCGAAATGGAGCCTTGGCAGTATTTAATTTTTGAGAAGAACTAATTGATGGAAAAGAGACGCCTAAGCTTTTGGGAAGTATGGAATCTAAGTTTTGGATTCTTGGGTATTCAAATGGGCTTTGCCCTGCAAAGTGCCAATGCCAGTAGAATTCTCCAAATATTCGGCGCAGATGTCGAAGAACTCTCTTGGTTTTGGATAGTAGCACCGCTAATGGGATTGATTGTGCAACCTATTGTAGGTCACTATAGCGATAAAACATGGACCCGAATGGGTAGAAGAAAGCCCTTCTTCCTCACTGGCGCTCTGATTTCAGCTATAGGGCTGATCGCCATGCCCAATGCAGGAGCACTCACCTCTATTTTTCCGGCTTTGTGGATCGGTGCAGGCATGCTCATGGTAATGGATGCAGCATTCAACATTGCCATGGAACCCTTTCGCGCTTTGGTGGCAGACATGATGCCAGCCGATCAACGTACACTAGGATTTAGTATTCAAACCGTCCTTATTGGTATTGGTGCTGTAGTCGGGTCCTGGATGCCTTATACGCTCACCAACTGGTTTGGTGTCTCCAACGAAACGGTAGTGGGAGAAGTACCGTTGAATCTGATCTTATCTTTTGTGATTGGTGCAGGGATTTTAGTCGGTAGTATAATAGTCACCATCCTTACTACCAAAGAGTATACACCTGAAGAATTGGCGTCTTTCAACGATGCTCCACAAGACGCTCTTAAAGAAGAAAGCCTACTCCATATTTTCACTGATTTCAAAAACATGCCCTTCACCATGCGACAATTGAGCTGGGTGCAGTTCTTTTCCTGGTTTGGGCTGTTTGGGATGTGGGTGTATGCTACGCCGGCGATTGCTCATCATGTGTATGGATTACCACTCGCTGACACTTCATCGAAAATATATCAGGATGCGGGCGACTGGGTCGGCATCTTGTTTGGTGTGTACAATGGTATCTCTGCCATTTATGCCTTTTTCCTTCCGGCTATTGCCAATAAAATAGGGAGAAAAGTAACACATACCCTGTCTCTAGTATTAGGCGGTACTGGCTTGATCAGCATCTATTTTATATCCGACCCTACCCTGCTCATCGGACCTATGGTATTGATTGGTTTCGCCTGGGCCAGTATTCTAGCTATGCCATATGCGATGCTCGTAGGATCTATCCCGGCACACAAGATGGGCGTTTATATGGGTATCTTCAATTTCTTTATTGTGATCCCTCAGATCATCAATGCGCTGATTGGCGGCCCACTCGTTAAGTATCTTTATGGCGGCAATCCCGTATTTGCTTTAGTCACTAGTGGTGTGGCCTTTATCATCGCCGGTTTGCTCAACCTAAAAGTCAAAGATAGTTAAAGAAACTCATCAGGAAACTGATAGATTTTAGTGAATAGTAAAAAAGTCCCTCTCGAAGGGACTTTTTGTTTTATGGCCTGTCAACTTGTCTCAGAATAGTGACTGGCAAAACATTTGATGTAATACGCTCGACACCAAACCAAAATACCATGAAAGTTTTTGCTCTAATCTTATCTGTGCTAGGCCTGACCATACTCGGCTATTTGATCATCCAGGGAGGAAAAGTGGACACCACACAGTCTAGCATCTTTATGCACCCCAGCAACTACGACAAGGTTCCAACTGAACAGGTCATAAAAATGGAAGAAAAAGAAAATCAGGATATTCCTAAATGGGAGGAGTTGGTTGGGTAAACGCCTGTCTATATCATCGTGGCGTTGGTGTAATTTAAAGTGTCGGATTCAAAGTAGGAAAAATCTCCAATTTTTCATCATACCTTTTTTATCCAATGTGAAAAATCGGAGATTTTTCCGGTGCTGCCAGATAGCTGAAGAGCTAGATGCTACCACTGAACCGCAATGGGATATCAGACGATGTTAGGTATCGTTACTTTGTTCAAAGCTCTTAAACTTATCATATGCTTTGGTCAGATGTTTTAATGAATAGTTGTTCACATGATACTCTTCAAGATGAAGGTCAAAATAAAACTTCTTCGTTTCTGCAGATTCGTTGTTTTTTCGAGCCTTTTTAAGAATGTTGGAAATTTTGGCTCCTCTATTTTTTGAAGCTTGTAAAAGTTTATCCCACGTGTCAATATCTAAGATGAATAAATTTTGATATGGCAATCTACTTATGTCAAGATCCATTTCCAATGCAATTTCGGTGACTGCTTCCTTAAGAAATAAATTCCATACGTCTTCAGGGCCTCCGAGATAGATTCTTTTGTAGGTAATTATCAAACCGAAATACTCTTTGTTAGTAAGCTTATTTGCCATTGTAAGTAATTGCTTTGCATATCCCTTAACGATTGACGATTTGAGTTCATTAGATAATAGTTGGGAAACGGGGTTAATGTTAGTATACTGTTTCAATTCAATGGCTTTAGCTTCCACGAGAATTTCATCTTGGAGAATGAAATCAATAACGTTTTCAGCTCTACCATATTTTTTTTTGAGGTCAGTTTCCGTTTCATATTTTATATTGACGTCCTTAAGTCCTAATTCCATATACTTCTCCATTCTTCTTCCTAACTCTTCCGTGAACGAAGGATCATTTTGCTTCATGAAATCATATATGAAGTGATTTACTGTTTGGTTGAGAATGCTTTTATGTGGAATGAATGAATGTCCAAACAAGTGTATAATGGGCTTTTTTGTAAAAACTGAAACCTCAAATACTTGAAGATCATAATCCCTGATTTTTGACTCATTTTCGATTGCCTGTTTAGCATTTTGCTCTGTTATACTTAATAAGGCAATGAATTTTTGAGCATTTTTTTCACCTGCTAGAGCCACTATGATTTCATAGTACCCTTCCTCCAAGAAACCAGAATATTCATAATTCATCAATTTGTTCTGTTCAACATACATCCATGTAGCAAACATTAATTGAAGAAATAGTTCAATGTCGATACCTGTCAGTTTTTTAAATGATCTGTTGATGTCATATTTATGTTTGACTTCCGAATCAGTATATAATACTAATTGTCTAGCAAAACTGTACCACCATACCGTTTCTTGATAATACATTTGTTGATTGGATATGATTATGGAAATTAGTTGTGCATTTTTATGTTTTTTTAGATTAAAAAGTTTGTGTTCAGATTCCAGCGATTCCATTGAATTCAAAATCTTGACAACATCATTTCTGGTTGCCGTTTTTGAAGGGTAGTTTTCTCCTGCAAACTGAAAAGTCCATTTAAGGAGGATTAATGGATACCAAAAGGCAGAAATGGTCTTTTCTTTTTCTAAGGATTTAAGAATATTTATCAGTTCAATCGAGAGAGATTGAAAAGAGTATTTGCGGATTTTATTTCGAATTTGCTTGAATCCCACGTTTCACGTTCCGACTATGATACCTAACATTTGTGTAAAGTGCACTTTATCCGCACTGTAACAATACTACCAATATAAATTTTTGATTTTTCTAAAAAGAGCTGCCTTTCAAGTTTAGGGATTTTTGGAGTGAGATCAAACAATCCCTTGTTATTTCACAAGGAAATTGCATGTAGTCATTTGACTAGAGAAGTATTCTTTGAGAAGGTTTGATCCTGCACTGTCGCCCTTCGACCTTGCTCAGGGTGACAATCTTATTTTTTCACATTACACCTTTCCTTGTCATCCTGAGGCCCTCGAAGGATAGACTTGGCACCATTTCCTTGTCATTCTGAGGTTCTCGAAGAATAGACATTGTACTAATCCCCATCACTTCATAAGGAAATTGAGAGTAGTCATTTAATTAGAGAAATCTACTACAAGAAGGTTAGATCCTGCACTGTCGCCCTTCGACCTTGCTCAGGGTGACAATCTTATTTTTTTAACATTCACAATCCCCTGTCATCCTGAGGCCCTCGAAGGATAGACATTGCACCATTTCCCTGTCATTCTGAGGTTCTCGAAGAATAGACATTGTACTAATCCCCATCACTTCATAAGTGAAATTGAGAGCAGTCATTTAATTAGAAAAATCTTTTTTGAGAAGGTTCGATCTTGCACTGTCGCCCTTCGACCTTGCTCAGGGTGACCATCCTATTTTTTTAACATTCACAATCCCCTGTCATCCTGAGGCCCTCGAAGGATAGACATTGTACCATTTCTCTGTCATCCTGAGACTCTCGAAGGATAGACATTGTACCATTTTCCATCACTTCATAGAGAAATTGGCGACAGTCAGTTGACAGAAGAAGTCCAGAGGGGATTGCCGCGCTCCGCTCGCAATGACGAGAAAAAACGAGTGTAGAAGATATCAGTTTTGTTGAGTAGGATCATCCTCTTTTGTCATTTCGAACGAAAGAGAGAAATCTTAATTTCAGTTTAGTGGGAATCAACATGTTCCAAATAAAAGTCTATTAAGATTTCTCCTATCACCTTCCTACGGTCGGCTTATTCGAAATGACAAAAGAAGGAAAATGATCAGTCTTATACCGCCTTGGTTAATTTAGGATTCCATACACCAGTTTGCTGAGTTTCCTGGACGTATTCAGAAAAGTCCTTAGGTGATCTACCCAAAACTTTTTGCACGTCTCCGCTCACCACGTCATTGCCTTTGGCATCCAGCACATGAGAAAACAGATAATTGATCAGCCAGACATAGTCCTCTGGCACACCTACCTCTTCTAAAAACTTGACATAGTCTTCCAATTCCACTGGGGTGAACATGATGTCTCTTCCTGTGGCTTGCGCGATTTCCTTAATCACCTCCTCAAAAGTCAATACCCTTGGACCCGTCAGTTCGTAGATTTGTCCATGGTGCTGCTCATTTAGAAGTACCTCCACTACCACATCAGCGATGTCGTCTGTACTTATATATGGTACTTTAGCCTCTGGCTTGGGCAGCGCCACGTGACCAGCTAAGATCGGATCTAAAAAGAAACTTTCGCTAAAGTTTTGCATAAACCAGCTCGCCCGAACAATGATGTAGTCTAAACCGGAGTGTATCACCACTTGTTCACAAAGTTCAGCTTCATGTTCGCCTTTTCCGGAAAGGAGTACCAGTTTTTTCACTCCTGCCTGAGCCGCCTTTTTAGTCAATACTTCGATCGCCTCTAAGGCTCCTGGCACAGCTAAGTCTGGTTGAAAGGTAATGTACACCTGATCCATTCCTTTTAGCGCTGAGCTCCAGGTTTCTGCGTTTTCCCAATCAAAGGCTGGGTCTGCATTTCGAGAACCCACGCGTACGTTTTGTCCCAAATTCTCTAGTCGTTCTACGACTTTTCGACCGGTCTTACCAGTCCCACCTATTACTAGTATGTTTTTCATGATTTATTGATTTTATAATGATTAAATGTTTTTGCTTGACATGAAAACAGCCAACAATGAGATAAGAAAAGCCACCACAGAAAAGATGGTTCTTATCAAATGAAATTGATTCCATTTGACCTCATAATACTGTCTGAATTCTGTGAGTTTGGAAGTACCCATCTCAGAAAGATTCAATGCTTCCAATTCATTATTGAGCGGCACGTTGCCCAGGCCTGTCACGGCAAAAGTGCCCATGACGTAAACTATAGTGGCGCTTAGCATCAGCCAGAAAGTAGCACCGCTGCCTTGTTGTGTCAGCGTACCGATGGCCAACACGATCATACTCCCAAAAAAGATCAGGAAGAATGAAGGGTTCAGAATTTCTCTATTGATGTGCTGCATAGTTTCCAGATAGGTTGGATCCAGCACTTTTTTGGTTCCAAGTATTACGGAAACTGACCAGGCATAAAAGAATCCAGCTGAAAGTCCTGTCAGCAGTACCCCAACAAATAAGGTCATGTTTTTGAATGTGAATTCCATCGTTTAGTTATTTAATTGAGTTTGTAGCCAATTGTTGAGGTGGCTGTATTCCTCCGTTGTCAGTTTGATTTCGTCTCCTTTTGGCATTCGCCTTTTTTCAAAAACCTGTTTGTATATTTTTTCCGCTCGCTTTTCCATGTTCTTCAATGAGAAGACCATAAATGGGTTTTGTTTTCTGTGACAGACATTGCATTTATTTTCCAAAATTTTGAAAGCCTCTGTTTTCAATTCTTCAGAATTTTTTGAAGCTGTCACATGGATCATTGGAAAAGGCTCTTCAAAAAACAAGAATCCCGTCAGGGTGATTAGTGCCAAGATCTCTTTCATGATTGTTTGTTTTTGATTTTTGAACTCCAGTAGAGATAGATAACTAGCTGGCATTCCATGGCAATGAGCCAGAAAGAAGCGGCACCAAAAAACTCCTGATAACTCCCACCATAAGGCATGATAAAATATGGTACAGTGAAGAGCGCATCCATCATAATCAAGGTCATTACAATGATGACTCCTGCTTTTAGTCCATGCATAGGGCCACTCCATTTGTAGTACACATGTGTCCCTATCCAGACGGTAGGAATCAAGATGATGGCCAATGTGAGATTTGCCTGAAGTTCCAGATCTTCAAGTACCGGCAGGTAATAAGAGAGCGTAAAAAAGCTCACTCCTACCATCCAAATTAAAACTGCGATAATGATTGCTTTGATAGTTTTCATTGCTTTGTCTTTTTATTGATAAAACAAAGCTGTTGGTTATACTATCGTTTGATTTGTTTGAAAAGGAGTACGATTTGTTCGAAAGGGATTATCCCTTTATTTCACTTGGACGAAAGCCGAATTTCTTTGAAAAGGCATTGGAAAAAGAACTGAGGCTGTCATAGCCGACATGCCAGGCAGCCTCCTGAATGGTCATTTGCTTAGATCGGATCAGTTCATTGGCTGTAGTGAGTCGCTCATTTTGCAAGTACTTAAAAACGGGCACTCCGAAGAGCTCTTTGAAGTTCTTTTTGAGTTTGAATGTATTGAGACCTATCTCTTTGGACAACTCTGATAAGCTGGGTGGGTGCTCCAGATTATTGATCAAGATGTCTCTGGCCTGCTCCAATTTTTCTCTTTCTTCTGTAGGAATTGATTCCTCAGACATCAACGACAGCTGCCCAAAGAAATGAGCCAGCAACGTATGAATCTGACTCCTGAAAAACATCATTTTAGCTTTCCCTTCGTAGCGTGTATGAAAAATCTGGTCAACGATCGACTGCATCTCAGGAGTCATAAAGAAACTGGGACCTTCCACATAATGGTCATTCGGATGTACCAACTGATTGAGCATTTCTCCAAAAAGCTCACCCTCCAGATTAGGTAGTTTGTCTATGCTGGCGATGGAAGTAGCTATCACCAGGCATTCGAGCGGCTTGTCGGCTGATACCGTATGAACAAACTCAACCTTTTCATCCGCATAAAAAGAAAGCGCCAGTCCTTTGGTGTGGCCAAACTCCTTCGAAGTGTCTCCATATTTCACCGTTAGGTCCACATTCCCTGAACCATAAAAAGCAACGGCAATAACCGATTCATCGAAGAGACAAGAATCGGTGGTAGGCACCTCCGAATGGCCAGTCTCTACTAGAATGGTAAAGTCATTGATATCTATGATGTCGCGAGTCATGTTGAATTTTCAGAAATTAGGTATTCTAAGGTAAATAGAAAATTAAAAAAATTTGGCTCTGGTAAATATTGATAACAACAAGAAGACAAAAAGTTCTTGACCACAAGTTGCTCTAAGTTTCAAAAGAATCACCTTGACCAACCAGATGATGACGACTTTCATAAGGTTTAGTGCCAACTCTTGAAACCAAAACCCACATTCTTACGATTAGGAAAGGAGTATAACCAAGAACTTATGATCACACGAACAAAATGGTTTGATAGAAAATTCGAAACCATCGCAGACTCCTCACTCCTATTAGACATCATCGAAAGACTAGAAGGCACCGGCCTCCGCATTGAGCACAAGCTCCACAACAGCGGCAGCGCCTACCTGCAGTCCACTGCAAACAATAAATGGTCTATTAAAAAGCAAATCGGTCATTTGGGTGATTTGGAACCACTTTGGCTAGAACGTATCAAACAGATCAAAGCAGGTGAACCAGACCTGAAAGCGGCAGACTTGTCTAATCGAAAAACTGAGGAAGCGGCACACGATGAAAAAAAAGTAAAAGAGCTTATTGCAGACTTTGCAGCACAACGAGAGAGAATGATAGAAGAACTCAGAGCGTGCACAGCTGATCAGCTTCAAAATGAGTCCAAACACCCAAGGCTCAACAAACCGATGAAGCTCGTGGACCTGGCTTATTTCGTCGCGGAGCACGACGACCATCACCTGGCTACCATCCAGGAAATGCTAAACGCTAAATAAAACTCCTAAACCAATCGACAATGAACTTCACCAAAACCAATAATCTCATCGGCTGGCTACTGTTTTTGGGCAGCACCGCTTTGTACCTTTTCACTTTAGAATCCACGGCCTCCTATTGGGACAGCGGAGAGTTCATTGCCGCCAGCTATAAGCTGGAAATTCCCCACCCGCCAGGCGCTCCTTTGTTTTTATTGATTGGTAGAATATGGAGTATGATGGCCTTGGGTGACGTACAGTCTGTAGCCTTTGCGGTAAATGCACTAAGTGCCATCACGAGTGGTTTGGCGGTGATGTTTTTGTATTGGAGCATCGTGATGATTGCAGATAAGTTATTGAAGAAAATTTCTGGCGAACTTTCTCCTTGGTTGTTGATAACCAGTGGTGTAGTCGGTGCCTCATCTTTTGCCTTTTCTGATTCTTTCTGGACCTCAGCCACCGAAACGGAAGTGTATGCCTTTTCCATCTTTTTGACTGCCATTGTCTTTTGGGCTATCCTCAAATGGGAAAGACAAGAAGACCCTGTGGATCAAAATCGATGGTTGCTATTGATTGCCTACTTGATGGGATTATCGGTAGGCGTGCACTTACTCAACCTCTTGGCCATTCCCGCACTGGGTTTGGTATACTATTTCAAAAAGTATCAGAAACATTCCTTTTGGGGCGGGATGGCTGCCCTTAGTCTTTCTTGCTTCATACTAGTGGGCATTTTATACGGCTTGGTCTCAGGCGCTAATCTGGCCAAGAGTATGGAAATTCTATTTGTCAACAGCTTTGGGTTGCCATTTGGTTCTGGTGCCTTAACCCTTCTGGCTCTGATTATTGGCGCGTGGGTTTATGCCATTAACTACACCCAAAAGAGAATTTGGGCGAATGCCAATATCTTCATTTTGGCCTTAGGATTTGTCCTGATCGGTTACTCCTCCTACACACTCGTACTCGTACGCGCAGGCGACAACCCTCCCATCAACCAAAACAATCCTAACAACCTGCTGGGACTGATCTACTACCTCAACATGGAACAATACGGTACGCGACCGTTACTCTATGGTAAGCACTTCGATGCCCACCCGATCGACCAGAAACAAGGCAAGGCGTATTACGAAGTCGGAGCAAATCGCTACGAGGTCAAAGATCACAAAATGGAATATATCTATCAGGATGAAGACCTGATGATATTGCCCCGTATGCATAGCAATATGATGCCACAACATGCCCCGGCTTACCGTCAGAAAACAGGATTGAAAAAAGGAGAAAAACCTTCCTTTGCAGATAATATCGGATTTATGTTTTCCCATCAGATCGGTCACATGTATATGCGCTATCTGCTATGGAATTTTGCTGGAAGAGCCAATGATATAGAAGGCGCTTCGTGGCTTGGACTTGCCGATTCATTCGAAACATTACCAGATTACATCACCAACGACAAAGCCCGCAACAATTACTATATGTTGCCCCTGCTGTTAGGAATAGCTGGATTGTTCCTTCTTTTCAAATCAGACAAAAAACAACTCTATATCACCGGCATGCTGTTTATAATGACCGGATTGGCCATCGTGGTTTATATCAATGCTCCACCTGTAGAGCCTAGAGAACGAGATTATATTTATGTAGGCTCCTACTACGCCTTCTGCATTTGGATTGGACTAGGTGTGATTAGTTTATTTCAGGCTTTCAAATCGATTCCTAGATTGTCTATCCGGCAGTCGATGGTGGCCGCTACCCTCTTGTCTGTTTTGATACCGGGTATTTTACTATTTGAAAACTATGACGATCACGACAGAAGTAATCGCTACTTAAGCATCGATCAGGCCAAGGCTATGTTGGCATCTTGCGACGAAAATGCGATTCTATTTACCGGAGGCGACAACGACACCTATCCACTCTGGTATGTCCAGGAAGTGGAAGGTTTCAGAACGGATGTGCGCGTCATTGTGATGAGCTACGCCAATGCGGGCTGGTATGTCGATCAGCTATACAGAAAGGTGAATGAATCAGAAGCCCTACCACTCACGCTGACCAAGGAAAATTACAAGTCTGGCGGATTAAATGACTATTTGCCTTTGGTGAAAAATCCAAGAATAAAAGGTGCTATTAGTGCCAAACAATACTTAGGCTTAATTGAAAAGGAAAGCAAAGCGCTGCAAGCCAGCACCGGTTTTGGTGATTTGAATACAACCCCATCGGACAGTTTTTATATCAACACCAATCTTGCGGAAATTCGGAATAAGGTGCCCGAAAAATTGCATCATCTCATGACGGATAGGCTGGAAGTCAAACTCAAGGGCAAAGCGCTAGAGAAAAAGGACTTGTTGATTCTCGACTTGATCGATTCGAATGCCTGGAAACGACCCATCTATTTCAACTTCACTTCATTGAATAGTGTGAATTTCGACCTTCAAAAAAATATCGTTCAGGAAGGCACAGCTTATCAGTTGCTTCCTGTCGTTAACCCTAACGATGACAGTCTATTGGTAGATGAAGAGAAAATGTATGACCGAATGGTCACTCATGGACTGTGGAGAGATTACAAAGAAAAGTCGCCTTATTACAATGATTACTACAGAGGCATGTTGATGAATCAGCGACTTCAATACAATGAATTGGCTCAAGCCTTGTTGGATACGGGCCAAGTAGAAAAGGCCAGGTCGACAATCAATTATGCGTTATCGGTTTTCCCTGAACGATTGGCACCCTACGACCTCAGTCATTTGGAAACGACGAACATACTTTTGGCTTTGGGAGACTTACCTACAGCCAATCATATTGCAGACACGTTAGCTGGCCAATCTCAAGATAAACTAGATTTTGCTGTGAGGATCCAAGACCTGGACTCATTGGATACCAGAAGGAGTTTGTACACCTTGAGAGAGTTGGCCATGATGTATCATAGACAAGGATATACTGATCGGAGCAGTGAATTTGCAAAGCTGTTTGAGAATTATGCCAATCAATTGGAAGGATAATTTTTTTATACCGATCGGTATATTTTAAAATAAATTGTTTAATATTGCCTTGTTATGTTGACGAAAGCCGAAAAAACAAAGCAATTTATCCTGGAGAAGATCAGCCCTTACTTCAATAAACACGGCTATACCGGTACGAGCATGGCCGACATTACCAAGATTACAGGATTAACGAAAGGCGCCATTTATGGTAATTTCAAAGACAAAGAAGAACTCGCCCTAGAAGCGTTCAACTATAATATAAGAATTGGAGTTGGCCGGATTGGTGACCATATGAATCCTAACTCAGATGGAATTACCAGACTACTAGAGATCATAGACTTTTTCAAAGTCTACTATACTTCACAGCGATTACACGGGGGTTGTCCCATGCAAAATGTGGGTGTAGACTCCATCCATCATAACAATACTTTACACAAAAGAGTCGTCTCAGTAATCAATAAACTTATTCGTCAGTTAGCTGATATTATTGATTTGGCTAAGGAAGAAGGAACGGTAAAATCAACCATTGATTCTATGAAGTACGCGAATAAAATATATGCACAAATCCAGGGTGGCATTTTTGTTTCTAATATGCTTGACAACTATGATCATCTAACCGAAATCATGAAGCATGTCGAATACATGATTGATAACGAAATGAGAGTATAAAAAAATTTTAAACTATAATATACCAATTGGTATATTTTAAAAACAGAAAACCATGATAAAACTTATCCAAACCTATTTTAAGATTGCCTCTGCTGTCGCACCGACTTTAGCCGGCAATCACGCTTTCGAATTGTTTCAAAGACCTTTGAATAAGAAAATTCGGAAGAAAGAAATGTCCTTTTTCAAAGTGGCTAAACTGTTTAAAATCAAGCATTATCTGGAAGACATCCACTGCTATGAACTGGGTAACCCGGCCGGCAAACTAGTACTACTCGTTCATGGCTGGGAGTCCAACGCGGCTAGCATGTCGGCCATAGGCTTAAAGCTGGCTGAAGCCGGACATCATGTGATTCTCTTTAATTTACCGGCCCATGGCTTTTCCAAGCTCAAAAAAGCCAATATTAAAATGTGTAAAGAGGTGCTCCTTGAAGTCATTAACCACCTCAATCCGAAGCAGCCCTTCTCCATTGTTTCTCATTCCTTTGGGTCGGCAGTAACAGCCTATGCCCTATCCAAAACTACTCACCAGGTGGATCAATTGATATTTTTGACCAGCCCAAATAAGATTACACAGATTTTCGAAGACTACGCCAACTTCATTGGCCTGAATCAAAAAGCCTTGAAGCAATTGTGTCAGCGAGCTGAGAATATTCTTCACGAACCACTGGAAGGCATACGAACAGATTTGCTCCATAAGAAAATCAGGTACAATCGCCTGCTTCTCATACATGACTCGCAAGACAAGGTCATACCCAAAGCCAACTCTATTTCCATCTACAATCAATGGCCTAATTCTGAATTGGAGTTGCTCGAAAATACCGGACACTATAAAATGCTCTGGAATGAAGAAGTAATTGAAAGCGTGATGAAACAATTTTCCTCCTCGGAAACTGAAGAAAAAAGTCTATATGCCGTAGCCTTTTAAGTCCATCTTATTCCCTCTGAGCCTAGTAAGAAATTGTCTCAGAGGGATCTACTTATTTCTGAGTATTTTCCAAATGCTTTAATGCAAAACTTAAAATCCATTTTGCATCCCAATGGCTAGTTAATATCTTGTGGTTAAAATAATCTCACGAACTATGTTTTCAGCCAAGAAATCAATCATCTACTTATTTTTTTCACTATTATTTGTTACGAATACCTCATTTGCCCAGCAGCAAGAATTCAATCAATTGTTTAGCCAGTTGGAACAAGCCATAGGGACTGTAGAGACCAGTAAATACAAATATGAGCCTGAGCTACTTTTTGAACATACTAGTGTAATCAAATACAGTTATACCAAAACAAGTACAAAGGGCACAGCTAATTCATATGCTTATGAGTTGAATATCGCAGATATTGATCCTTATACAGTTCGAGAAAGTACAGAACGAGATTTGATTGTTGTGAACATAAAAATTAAGAACAGTCAAGATTTGATTAAAACCTTTCAAGATCAGGAGGTGAAGTCCTATACTGAGGAATTGCAGATAGTAGCTTCTGATATTAACAATGCCAGAAAAATTCGAGAAATCATTGAGAAGGCGATTCCTATTGCGGAAAAGATCATGCTCAATAAATTGAGTCTAAACAATTACAATGAAATGCTGGACTGGCTGGCCAATAATGTAAAGGATGCGACTTACTCAGATGAAACCTATGCGCAGTCTTTGCAACCAGACCCACAATATGCTGGAAAGGTTAACCTGAGTATTGTAGAAACAGGAAGGTCTTCTAAACAAGCAGACTATTCGTTCAACTTGGCTGACATCAACATCAACACGGTTCGTTTCGATATCAGCGGGTCAGAATTTGGATTAGAATTTGAAACCAAAAGAAAACACAAGCTGATCAAGTATGCTGAAGATGGCGAATCGAAACCGTTTATTGATGACATCGTGATCAAAACAAATAATGTAGAAGAAGCCCGAGATCTTCAAACCGTGCTGACTCTTATCATCCCCGAAGCTGAAAAACAAGTAGAAGCCAGTTTTCCAAAATTCAACAATAAAGAAGAGGCCTTGGCTGCTGTGAGCTCAGGGACTAAAGTACTCACCTATGGAGACAACACTTTTGAGCAAACTTTCAACGCGGATTGTTTGGCCGAATATGTAATTACAGAAATTTCAGAAAGCAAGTCTGAAAAAAAACAGCACAATTTCAACTGGATAGACATCAATGACAAAGTCATAGATTACGACATCAGTGGATCTAAAATGTACATTGAACTCATCACCAACAAAAAGCAGAAGTTGATGAAGGTGATTGAAAATGGAGAAGTAGATCCATACGATGAATCCTTTAAGCTTTATTGCGAAGATGCTGAAAATGCGAGGCAACTTCAGTATGCCATAAAAAAATCCATCGAGTTGTGTAGAAAAAGCTACCGCCCAGCTGTGCCTAGCACGAGTCTAAAAGCTAAAATAGATTGGCTGACCGGTGCAGTAAAAGAAGTACGTGAAGGAGATGACACTTATAGTCAGTCTCTATCTTTGGTTGAGGAAGGAGATCTAAAAAAGTTTAAGTTTACCAAAATCGAGATCGATGAAAAAGGAAGTTCAGAGCATATTTACGAGGTGAATTTTGCTGACTTGAATGAACGAAACATTGATTTCGATATTTCTGGCAGATCCATCTCAGTGGTAGTAGAAACAAATTTTAAGGAGAAGATTATCAAATTCTACAAAGACGGTGAAATTCAAAACTATGAAGATGAATTCACCATTCATGCCAACAACGTGGAAGAGTCAAGAAATTTGATCAGAGGTCTGGTTGATATTGTAACGATGTCGAAGAAAAAATGATAAGATTGCACAGAAGGTTTAACACGATTTGAACCTTCCGTGTCAATTATGGTCCCGGCTTTTGACCGTTCTTTTCTCCCATTTCTTCTTTTCTTCTTCCATTTTTTTCTTCTCCTTTTCTCCAGTCTCCAACAACATCAAGGCATTTACATCCGGTTGACCAGCATCCACCCAGCAGGTAAACCAAATATCTCCTACCATTTTAATACTGGCTCTCATTCTACGCTCCACCATGCCATCGAGCATTTGATCGTACGCATGAGCATACTTCTGTGAATAGACCCTTATGGTTGAGTTACCTCTTTCTTCGTAAGAGTACTTTTTGCTCTCTGGAAATTTCTTCGATAGCTCCTTCTCAAAACGAAGCACGGAGTCCATCGCCAGGTGGGCCGCTGTCACGGCCTCCCAAGCTCGCTCCTGTACGTTTTCGACATATTCGGCCTTGCCTACGAAAAAATCATAATCATCCGCATACAACTCAGGAAGTCTGGATTCCCAAAAGCCATGAATACCATATTGCCCAGTCAGTTGGCCATTGTAATTTTCTGTGGTATGTAAGGGCACATTCGAATCACCGATATAATGACCAATGTCTGCCGAATACCTTAGAATTCTGTCGAGATCCCGTTCTTCAAAGGCCTTCGTCAGTTGATACTTCATCAGAACAATATGCCAGGGTACAATACCATACGCCTGCAGGGTGTCTTCGGTATACTTTTCTACCGCATCGAACCAGTTGTGAGGCACCACTTGCAACGCACTATCACCATAAATATCCAAATCGATATAGTGCCTCGGTGCCTCTCCTTCTACGGCATATCGGCGCTGATCAGGATTGATGGCATTTTCAGTCAAATACACAATGTGCTTTTTATAAAAGCCTATGAGCTCCGGTGGAATAGTAAATACAGCCAAACGGTTGATTCTTCTATGCGCATAAAATCCCCAACGATAAGAAGACAGGGCAAGGCTTGTCGTTAAAATCAGAAAAATAAGAAAGTACTTTTTCAAAAATCAGGTATGATTACGTTTAGATTCAACTAAAATAAAAAGACTTTAATAGTATAATTATTTCCTGAGCTATTAATTTTCAGTTCTATTGCAAGTACATCTATGACCCTCAAACAGTTTCTCTTTTTCCTGGCCGTTTCTTCCATTTTCACAGCCTGTACTACTATCAAAAGTGTGTCTAATAGAAAGATGATGAACAAGAGTCTTTCAAACTCCCCGTTGTTTGATAGTCACTTGACCGGCTTTGCGCTTTACAATCCTGCGGATAGTTCTTTCCTCTATACCTGGAACGAAGACAAATATTTCACCCCGGCCTCCAATACCAAATTATTGACTTTCTATGCTGGGCTTACCTTGATGAGAGATTCTCTACCAGGGCTTAGATACCTCCTAAAAGGAGATTCTCTATTTTTTACCGGAACAGGCGACCCAACGTTTCTGCACCCGGATTTTGAGGATCAGCCCATTTATGACCTATTGATGGACAGCAGTTATAGTTTGCACTATGTCAAGCCAAAATTCAAAGACGAGCCATTTGCACCAGGCTGGTCATGGGAAGATTATGAATATTATTTTCAACCCGAAAGAACTGCATTTCCAATTTACGGAAACACGATTCGCTATGTCTATGATTCAGTAGACGATAGTTTTTCGGTAGAACCAAGGTTCTTTGCAGACTTTGCGGAAATCAGGGAAATAGATTCTGAGAAGCTCAGTCCTTATCGACTTCAAAACACCAGCATCTTTAGTTTTGCACCTGATACCGCCAGAAGTGCCTATAAAAACAGCGTACCTTTTAAAACATCGGATGCGCTTACACTCACGTTACTAGAAGACACAATCAACAGACCAGTCCACTGGGTAGAGGATTTTGAGTTTGAAAACTCAAAACTGGCTTATAGCCGATCTTCTATGGAGTTATTTGCATTTATGCTCAAACGCAGTGATAACCTTGCAGCGGAACAAATCCTTTATCTATGTGCAACTGAAATGCGCATGCCGCTACAAGCCGATCCAATCAGGCTGTTTACGCAGGAAGAGAATCTTAAAATTTACCCAAAACCACCGATCTGGAAAGATGGAAGTGGTCTATCACGCTACAACCTGGTCACACCCAAAAGCATGATAGGCGTTCTGAATTATATCTCCACTGAAATCAGCATAGATCAAATGAAACAGGTGCTTTCTGTAGGTGGTGTCGACGGGACATTGAAAAATTGGTACAAACCAAAAGAAGGAGAGTTACCCTATGTATTTGGCAAAACTGGAACGCTCAGCAACAACCATAATCTTACCGGCATCATTCGGACCAAATCAGGAAAGGACCTGTTTTTCAGTTTCATGAACAACAACTACGCTTCTAGTTCTCGTCCGGTGAAACTCGAAATGGAAAAAGTAATGCGACTGATTTACGAAAAATACTAAACATGAAATCCCAAAACCCTATTATCCTCCTTCTAATATTTTCTGCTTTAGCAGGACTCCACTTCTCTTGGGCCTTAGGGAGTCATTGGGGATTTACGGCGGCCTTACCTACTACGCCCGAAGGTGACCTTCTATTAAAACCTACACCTCTAGATTCAGCAATTGTAGGGTTTGGCCTAATGGCTTTTGGCATATATTATTTGCTTCAAACGCAATGGATTAATAAGACACTACCAGACAAACTCAACCGAATTATTGGGTGGGTCATACCTGGCATCTTCCTGCTAAGAGCAGTTGGTGACTTTAAGTATGTGGGTATCTTTAAACCACCCATGCAAACAGCCTTTGCGCAGGCAGACTTCTTCTTCTACTCTCCTCTGTGTCTTCTGATTGCACTCTTGGGTTTTCTGGTCGTTAGACCAAAAGATTAGTTTTCACTCAAAATTCCACCACTTAATCGTAGCAGTTCAGTCTTTGATTCAATCAAATTATAAATGGACTGATAGTACACCAAAGCCGTTTGCAAATAAGTGATTTGAAGGTCTCTGTAGTTAAAGGAGTTGATACTACCATTACGATAGCGTTCTTCTCCCATGCTGAGATTCAGATCAGCCGTTTCGAGGTTTACCGAAGCGATACTATTCAGATTCTGACGGAGATTATATCGATCATAAGAACTAATCAAAGAATTGTCCAAAGTCAGTTCTAAGTCTTTGATCTGCAACTGACCAATTTGCTCCTGGATGCGAGCATTTTTGATTTGATTCTTGATCTTTCCGCCATTGTAGAGCGTGAATGAAAGTGTGAGGTTGGCAGCTAAAGACAAAGTAGTTGTATTTATACCTGATATTTGATCCGTAGGGGGTCCGATCGGAGTACCTAACTCCACATGATTCCAACCATTGCTGCCAGATACATTAAATGTTAAACGTGGGTACATGGCTGAGCGCGAAATACCAATCTCTTTCTGCAAGATTTCAAGATTTACATACTGATTTCTCAAGTTACTATTCGAAGACTTCATGGCTGCTGCCAATTCGTCCAAACTAAAACTCGTTTCCTGAGCGCTGAGACTGTCTGTAAACTGATAAGTTTTGTCTACTGGCTGTGCCAAAAGCAGATTCAAATTTCTTACCGCATTTTTATGGTTCAATAGCTGAGTCAGGTAATTTGACGAATCTGTCAAATAAGCATTTTTATCTCGAAGAATGTCAAACGTAACTGCGCTACCTAAGTCTCCTTTCAATTTAACATAGTCATATCTATCTCTGGATAAATTGAGTGTATTGGCAAAAACCTCCGTTCTTCTTTCTTCCAACAATACCGTATAATAGGCCAGAATAATAGCCTGCACCGTATTTTCTATAATAATTTGAGCATTACCGCTTGATTGTTCTTCCAATAATGCCAACTTCCCTTTCGTCATCCTTACATTCATTCCATCAAACAGCACCCAACTGGCCTGTAAAGTTGGAGAAACATCTGTTGAGGTATTTGAACCCCCAAACCTAAAAGGGTTGTCAGTTTCAAGGTCCTGGTAAGAAATTGATGGACTTGCGTTCAATGAAATATTTGGAAACATCCCAGCCTGCCCCCAGGTGTTGAGATTGGCCGCTTGCTCCTTTTTATTTTCTTCTATTTGAATGGAAAAGTTGTTAGCCAACCCTTGCTCAATAGCTTGAGACAGCGACAATTCATCCTGAGCCTGTACTGCATTTCCTATAAAAAAACCCAAAAGGGCCAAAACCAAAGTGGCTTTCCTAGTTTGATTATTCATTTATTTTTATTCTTTCGGAAAATTAAATATTCGAATTATTGATTCGTGTTATTCAATCCCCCTTCCCAACAAATTAGTCCTCGAAGCAGCTTCTCCTCCCCCTTTTCAAAGGGGGACAAGGGGGATTTGCTTTTCCGAGACCTCTAATACTCCGCCAATTTTTTTCCTTCGATGATCGCCGGTTCCACCTCTTCCTTCGTCGGCTTCAATATTTCCTGATGGTCACCCCAGAACACCGCTCTTAAGCTCAGCCATATCCCTCTAAAAAACCAAGTCGTGTATACCTTGATATCATTGAAACATAAGATCATGACTGGGAAGAAAAACAGGATAAAAAGCGTACCAAACAACACTCCATAAGCCAATGAAATGGCCATAGGTATAATGAACTGGGCCTGAAAACTTTTCTCCAATATCAATGGAAAAAGCCCTGCGACAGTCGTCATAGAAGTCAATAAGATGGCCCTAAACCTGGCAGTACCTGCCTTGTTAATAGCATCCATCACATTCATTCCCTCTTTCAGGTTTCTGTTGTATTGATCTAACATCACTACCGCGTCATTCACAATTACTCCTGACAAAGCCAGCATACCGTAGAAGCTCACAAAGGAAACTACTGCATCGTGGAAGAAATGCCCAAAGGCTGCACAAGCCCACCCGAGTGGCAACAACACCAAAATCAAGGAAGTTTGGTAAAATGACCTAAAGTTCAATGTGATAAAAAGCAGCATGAATAAAATAACGGGCACCAGAATCTCCATAAAGGAGTCTGTTTGTCGTTGTGATCCTCTCGATTGCCCTTCGAAGCTATATTCCAATCCGGCATATTTGTTCATGATTGGAGGCATAATCTCATTGGTGATCTTATCCAAGATCGGAGGTAAAGTAGTTTTAGAGTTAGCCAATTCAGCATAGACCTGTACGGCCCTTTTGCCATTGAAGTGATTGATACTCGTAATGCCACGGCCAATCTCATAGTCTGCCAATTCTGACAATGGATACTCGGCTCCGTTTTTCTTCACCTTCATTGATTCCAGCTGAGTAATACTCAATCTGTCCTCTTTAGGATATCTCACCCACACTCGAATCTCATCAGTATTCACTTGAAGTCGCTGCACCTCTTCACCAAAGAACCCTTGGCGAATTTGCTGGGTAATATCATTTTGTGTCAAGCCCAAATGATAGGCCAGTGGCTTCAGCTTCAGCTCCAACTCGCGCTGTCCGGCTGAGGCGTCGTCTCCTACATCTATCAAATCAGACATTTTGAGTAAGGCATCTTTCACCTCTTCTTTGGCTTTTTCCAAATCAGGAATATTCTTACTCTTCAAAGAGACTGCGACAGGTTTGCCCCAGTAGTTGGCTGCCCCTACGCTGAATTTTTCAGCTTCCGGTACAAGGCCTATTTCTTCACGAACTTTAGAAGCAACTTCGTATCCAGAGATATTGTTTTCATCGAGATGATCAAAATCAATCCTTACGGCTCCCGTATGAGAACCTGTATTTTGCCTGTCTGATGTAGAACCCAATTGGACATCCACATCTGTCATGATCGTGTCTTTGATTCTCCCTTCATCCAACATGCGCTGATGCACTTTCCAAATCGATCGCTCAAAACTCCAAAGGTACTCTTCGGTCACGGTCTCTCTAGTCCCTGGCTTCAATACCAAATCCACGTTGATATCATCGATTGGTGGACGGCTAAAAGGTGTGAACTTGATAAGACCTCCAGCAAACATGCCTAGCACCATGACAATAAATACAAACGGAGCCATAAAGGAGATCCAACGATGTTTCAATAATCTACCGATAAACGGTGAATACATATTGAACCGTACATGGTCAATCATTTTCTCCATACCTTCTCTGAACCTATGATACCATCCATCAGTTTTCCTACCTTCCAGTACCCACTTATGAGACAAGTGAGCAGGCAACACAAAAAACGCCTCCACTAATGAGAATGCCAGACAGGCAATCACCACAATGGCCATTTCCTTGGTAAAGCCATTGTTATCCAAAAAGATCAATGGCATAAAAGCAACAATGGTTGTCATCACGGAAGTGAATACTGACGGCAGCATTTCCATAGTCCCATCGATCGCTGCTTCGTGTGGCTTCTTACCTCTTTCGAAATGAGTATAAATATTTTCTGCAATTACAATACCGTCATCAACCAAAATACCGACTACTAAGAGCATCCCTGTAAGGGTCAACATGTTGATCGTAATGCCCGCCATATCTCCTATGATAAACATGGCACAGAATGAAATTGGAATTCCCATGGCCACCCAAAAGGAAAGCCTCAAAGACAAGAAAAAGCCGAGTGTCAGTAACACAAGTATCAGCCCCGTACCGAAATTTCTAATCAACAACTCCAACCGATCCTCTAGCATCGAGTTGAAGTCAAAGCCCATGGATAACTCGATGTTCTCCTGCTGTGAGTTAAATTCTTTAACGTACTCATCCAAAAACTTAGATATCTTTTCTATATCCTCCTCGGGTAATTTTTGTACAGCAATATTGATGGCACGTTTGCCATTAGAATAATACTTGTTAGGCACATCTGCGAATTGCAATTTCACATCAGCAATCTTCCCTAAATGGAGCTTAGTCCCATCAGGGTTTGCTCTGACAATAATTTCATCTAGAATACTTGGATCAAATTCTTTCGAATTGGCACGGATACGAATCTCCTCATCTACGGTTTTGATAGAACCACCCGACACATCACGGTTGTTCATCCGAATGGCACTGGCCACTTCAGCAAATGTCAGATTGTACCGTCTTAGGTCTTGTTCTCTTACTTCAATAGAAATCTCCAAATCGGAATAACCCGAAACCCTGACTTGCGAAATGAAACCTGACTTCAGAAAATCATCTTCGACTTGCTCTGCCGCTTTTTTTAGTTCTAATAATGAAACTGTACCTCGTATCCCCATGTATGCGGCCATACTGGTAGATTTTTGTTTGGCCACTACAGGCTTCTCTGCCGACACCGGAAAGGCATTGATTCGATCGACTGCATTTTTCACTTCCGTAGTCAATTCATCCAAATCATAACCATCTCTGGATCGAATGCTGATGTTGACAAAGTTTTCTGATGAAGTTGAAGTTACTTCTTCTATTCCTTCCAAGCCCTTGAGAGACTCTTCGATTTTAATGGTCACTCCTTCCTCCATTTCCACAGGAGAAGCCCCAGGATAGGACACATTTACACTTACATAACGTGCCTCACGCTCCGGAAAGAACGATTTCTTTAGATTAAAATAGTAAGTTCCTAACCCACCAAATACACCTACCATAATAATGGCATTGGCCCAAATGGGGTATTTGACAAAAAATTCTATAACCTTTCTCATGACTTACGATTTAGGTTTTATGATTTCTACTTTCATGTTTTCAGAAGCATTCGATGGGCGATCAGTTACCATCATTTCTCCTGGCTGCAATCCACTAATAATGGCATTGTTTTCGGAGATCTTGTGCACACGTACTTTTCTAGTTACTAGCACACTATCCTGAACTACAAAAATTTCGTCCTTATTCTTAAGGATTCGCCTTGGTACTTCAGCGGAATTTTTCACTGACTTTCCAGGAATCCTGGCCTTCAAAAACAAGCCGTCCAATGCCTCATATTTAGATCTCTTCTGGATGTTGATAAAGACACTCACACTTTGAGAGTTGGGGTCGATAAAATCTGCGATTCTTGTAATCTTACCTATCCAGTTTTGCTCGAAATCAGATTCATCAACAATCGTCACCGTTTTACCCAATTGCACAAACTCAATATCTCGCTGCTCAACGGGTACTTCTAGCTCCAATTCATCTGTGCTAATGATAGTCCCAATATTTGCTCCGGGGCTAACTACAGAACCTATTTGATAATTGATTGAAACAATACTACCATTGAACGGGGCATAAATATGAAACTTCTTCAAGTTTTCCTCTTCGCTTTTTATTGCATAATATTCGCTGAGAATATTTTTTGCAGCTAAGAATGTCTTTTCTTTAGAGGACTTAGGCTCTGGAAGCGCCGGTAATTTTTCATCCAGTTTGATACCATCAAAATAAGATTGCCAGACGCTAAAACTATTAGGAAAGTCTATTCGGATATCTGGAAGAATCGAAGCCAGCGTATGCAAGAAACTACTTTTCCTCGCTTGTAGCGTTAAGCTTTCTTCAACGTTATCAATCCGACAAAGCAATTGTCCTTTTTTAAACCTTGAGCCTTTTTTCAGTACTGAGCTTCCTCGAAGTAATTTCCCTCCTACTTCAGCTATCACGCTGAGCTGTTTTGCAGACCCTACTCTTCCAAAGGCCTCAATGACCGTTTCTACCGTCTCAGGTTGAAAGGGTTTAGCAGATACATAATTTTTCGCGATTGGTTTTGGTCTTTGAGGTGGTTCTTCTTTCTGACTTGAAAGCGCCTGATAGCCAAAATACACAGCAACAACAGTTAGTATAACAACTGCAAAAGATACAAGTTTTCTCATTGGTGATAGATAAGTAATAGTCAATCTTCTATCGCAAAAATGAGTTAATTGTTTCAGAATGGCACTAGTATTTTATGAATGGCGAATATCCTTTTTAAAATCACTATGGAATATTTTTTAATATACCGAGTAATACAACCGTCTAACCCTTGATAAGTGCAATTCGTCACAAAAAACAAACATACCTAAGAACGTTCCGTTAGCCATTCACAATTACTCAACTTATGAATAAAGGTCAACTCAACGCTCGAATCATTCTGTTCTCGCTGTGGTTATTGATGTTTGCGGCCAGCAGCCAATTCTTCATCATGTCTCCTATTCTTTCGCAGATAGGGGAGCAATTGGACATTTCCGAATCACTAAGAGGAACATTGATTACGGCCTACGCCATCACATTAGGCATTGTAGCACTTATTACTGGGCCTATCTCAGACCGCGTGGGTCGCCGAAAGATTTTATTGATTGGTGCAGGCGCTATGGCCATATCACTGCTTCTCCATCAATTTGCTTTTGATTATTGGTCCATGTTAGGCTTTAGAATATTATCTGGTTTCGCTGGAGGGATTCTCACCGGTTCATGTGTGGCGTATATCGGAGATTATTTTCCATGTGAGAAGCGTGGCTGGGCCAATGGGGTTGTAGCCACGGGCAGTGCAGCAGGACAGATTCTTGGCATTCCTGCAGGCACCATTTTGGCCGGAGAGATTGGATTTTTTGCACCCTTTCAGTTTTTCGGATTTGTGATGGTTTTTGCTTTCTTTTTGATCCTATTCAAAGTTCCACAGCCAAAAGTAGATAGCTCTAATTGTCCATTAAACCTCAAACACTCCATCAAAAAATATTGGGAAATTCTGCATACCCCATCAGTAAAAACTATTGCTATGGGATATCTATTGATGTTTCTGAGCATTTCTTCTTTCATTGTATATTTTCCTACTTGGTTAGAAAATTCGTTTCGTGCGAACAGTTACGATATTGCTACTTTGTTTTTGATTGGTGGGTTGGCCACAGTTTTTACCGGTCCTATTTCAGGTATGATTTCGGATAAAACAGGGAGAAAACAAATCATTATTTTCGCCAATCTGCTTCTTGTAATTATCATGCCACTTTGTGTGTTTTTTCTTAATATGAATTACGAAATGTACTTCGTAGTTTTCTTTGTCATTATGCTCTTGATTGTGGCTCGAATGGTACCTTTTCAGGCCTTAGCCTCCGAAGTCATACAAGACAATCAACGTGGACGTATGATGAGCATGACCATTTCCATTGGCCAATTGGGTATGGCGCTTGGTTCTGCCGTAGCTGGATTTATCTATACAGATATAGGATTTATTGGCAATGCAACTTTGGCCTCCTTGGCTTCATTCCTTATGGCATTTTTGATTCAGAAATACATTCCTGAGGAGGGATTGGCTGTTCAAAAGTCCAACAGCTAAATAGACTTCTTAAGACTGAAGTACAGATTTTTAAGTACATAGCCTTCCAGATCATACCCTCTGGCAATCAGAAAATCCACAATCCGATGATCTCTCGCATCATAAACATCGAATGTCTCATCTTCAATCACAATTACCTTTGGTTTAAAGGCATTAAAATCTAATGACTGAAGTACTTGAAAGTCATGTTCTTCCACATCTATTGAAAGAATGTCAATATGTTCAGGAGCACCAGCATCACGCAAAATTGAGGTCAATGTTTTGGAATGATGGGTTTCGGTTTGATAACCCAATCGCTGAATTTCTTGTTCAGCTAGATTCCCTTTTTCTGTTGTAGACAAACCATCATTTGATACTTTGTAAAATTCTCGTTCCTTTTCCTCATTGGATACCAAGGCACAAATGGCGAGATCTTTTGGCCGGTATTTCCTATGCTTTTTAATAAGATCTTCATTAGCATCTATACAAAGGCCTCGCCAACCTTTTCGATAAAGGCCATATGTATTAGACAAAAAGACTGGATGATTACATCCCACATCTACATAATAACCTGGTCGATCGATGACAGGTTTATAAATACCTTCCAATATTCTATCTTCACCACTAAATCCAAAACTATATTTCAAACTTCGACCTAGCAGCAATCTTACAATCGAGGATATAAAAATGACAACGAGTCTATAAAGACTAAATATTGGAAACCTCCACGAAAAAAACTGCGTGAAAATCACCTTGCATTCTTGAATAAAAATACCCAAAAGGCTAAACCTGGCTCTTGAATAGCCATTGCCATATAGCTGGTGATGGAAGGCCCTTCGGAGGAAGGCTCTCATTCCATTCATAATTTTATACATACATTTTGTGGCTCAGTGAAAAACCGAAGGGCTTCGAAGCCTCCTTCTCTTCCCACACCTGATTGCTTCATACCACCGAAAGGAGTTCGCAAATCCCTCAACAACCAACAGTTGACCCAAATGATACCACTCTTGATCTGATGTGATACTCGATGGGCCCGTTTCAAATTCTGAGTCCAAACGGTAGCTGCCAAACCGTAGGGAGTTGAATTTGCCATCATCAAAACCTCTTCTTCGGAATCGAAAGGCATTATAGTAACTACGGGGCCGAAAATTTCTTCCTGATTCGTTCGGCAATCATGGCTTAATCCTTCGATGATAGTGGGAGCTATAAAATATCCGCCAGCACAATCTCCATCCAAAATCACCCGCTCGCCGCCTGCCAAAACCTTCCCACCTTCTTCTTCAGCCAATTTAATATACCCTAATACTTTGTTCATGTGGTCTTCTGAAACCACAGCTCCCATTCGTGTCTGATCGCTCAGGGGGTCTCCCACCTTCATTTTTTGTACCTTTTCTACAAAGGCATTTTTGAACTTTTCATAAATAGGTCTTTCAACAAAAATTCGCGATCCACACAAACAAATTTGACCTTGATTAGCGAATGATGAACGAATTGTTGTTTTCAACATGTCATCAAAATCACAATCAGCAAAAATGATATTGGGGTTTTTACCACCCAATTCAAGAGACAATTTTTTGAACATTGGCGCTGCGGTGGTGGCCAGTTTTTTCCCGGTTTCTGTTCCTCCTGTAAATGAGATCAAAGGCACATCCTTATGTTCCACTATGGCTTGACCGGCCTTATGGCCATAACCATGTACGATATTCAAAACTCCTTTCGGCAAACCAGCCTGCATGCAAAGCTTCGAGAGTAAATATGCCGTCATGGGTGTCACTTCAGTCGGTTTGGCTACCACCGTGTTGCCAGCCGCCAAGGCGGGAGCAATCTTCCAACTAAATAAATACAAAGGCAGATTCCATGGAGAAATACAGCCTGCCACACCTACTGCAGATCGTTTGGTGTAGTTGATAGCCGTGCCTTCCATAAAATGAGACTCGGCAGCAAAATGCTGAATGCCACTGGCATAGAACCTGAAATTGGACGAGGCACGAGGTATATCTACACTTTTTGCTAAACTCAAAGGCTTACCATTATCAATGGACTCTGCTTTAGCCAAAGCATCAAGGTTTTGATCTATCAAATCTGCAATCTTATTTAATAGATTTGCTCGAGTTTCGATTCCGCAAGTAGACCAGGAAGGAAAGGCTGCCTTTGCTGCTTTAACAGCTAGTTCGACATCTTCTGTATCGCTATCTGGAATTAAGGAATATACCTGCCCTTTGGATGGATTGATATTGTCAATGTAAGATTGGGAAACCGGAGCTACTAATTCTCCATTGATATAATTCTCAATTTTTTGCATGGGTTGTGTTTGGGTTAATGCTATGATTTAGATACAGCCGGTTCTGCCGCCATCCACTGGTACACTCACACCATTGATGTAGCCTGCAGAAGGCGAAGCTAAAAATGCCGCAGCAGCAGCTGTTTCTTCAGCTTGACCAAATCTTCGAGCAGGTGTTTCCATCTTCATAGCTGCGATCACTTCCTCCTCTGTTTTTCCAGTCTTTTTAACTTTGGCCTGAACAATTCCTTCTAGTCGTACGGTATCAGTAAAGCCCGGCAATACATTATTGACCGTAATTCCAAACTGCCCCAACTCCAATGAAAGTGTTTTAGCCCAACTCGCTACAGCTCCTCGTACTGTATTGGATACGCCAAGACCAGGTATGGGTACATACACAGAAGTAGAAATAATATTGATAATTCTTCCATATCCCTTCTCTTTCATTCCAGGCACTAGAGCTTGAACGAGCAAATGATTACATTCCAGATGAGCCGTCATGGTATCCATAAATTTAGCATAGGGCTCATCTATAATTTGTCCACCAGCAGGCCCTCCTGTGTTATTCACCAAAATTTCTGGAGAAGAGTTCTCTTTTAGATACTCAGCAATTTTACTTTTGAGCCCGATGGGATCACTAAAATCTGCTTGAATGTATTGATGGACTTGCTTATGTTCTATCGGTAATCCTTCTTTTACTTCTTGGAGTTTAGACTTGTTTCGAGCAATCAGGGTCACGCTAGCACCCATTAGGGCTAATTCTTCAGCAATAGCCTTTCCAATTCCTTGCGTACTACCACAAACGATAGCCGACTTTCCTTCTAAATTTAGATTCATTTTAAGGGGTCATTTAAAAACAGTAAATATAGCCATTATGGTTTTTGGCTTGAGAATAAAATATATTTTTGTCCTCAAGAATTAGATGAGAGCACCGATCAAAATATCAATTATTCATGCCATAGTGGGACTCCTCACTTTTGTGGTTTTCCTACAAACGGGCTGGTATATGAAAACCAATGAAATTGGAAATCTATCTGATACACAACGCATGATTTACCGGGCTGGACACATCTATTTCTTATTCAGTGGCTTACTCAATCTTTCTATCGGTGTCCAACTTCAATTTGCCATAGAACCTTGGAAAAAGACAGTACAATATGTCGGCTCTGTTTTGCTATTAATATCTCCGGCAATTTTCTTGTATGGGTTTTATCAGGAAGCCAATCTGGGACATATTGATCGATCAATAACAAGAATAGGTGTTTTCCTTTCTCTGGCAGGCACAGGACTTCACACGCTCATTTTTTTAGTTGGTTTGATAAATAAAGCTGAGAATTAGAACCGGTTATACCTTTAAACTACCAATCATTACAACTTTTTAATTTTTAAGGCTCAGTGTTTTACTTTTGCCAAATGAGTAAGCAGCACTTTCTTTTTTTAATTGTCATTTTCTGGAGTTCCTTGTCTCTGGCTCAGGAGAAATATGAGAGCGATGTAGTGAGCGAAGACGCCATCATCAAAGCCTTATATGAGACTATATCGGGACCCAAAGGTGAAAGAAGAGATTGGGATCGATTAAAATTTCTCTTGACTCCAGATGCGAGACTTATTCCTACTCGTCCTGCTACAGAGCACAAGCGCGTTCCGTGCTATTTGACTTTGGATCAATTTATAGAGCAAGGTGATCAATGGTTAATTGATAATGGTTTTTTTGAAACTGAAATTGCAAGAACTTCCGAGACCTATGGACTCATCACCCATGCATGGAGCACTTACGAATCGAAATGGACACCTGATGGGAAACCTTTTGCCAGAGGTATCAATAGCATTCAGCTGATGAATGATGGAGAGCGATGGTGGATCGTGAATATGTACTGGGCGGCAGAAACAGAAAACAATCCGCTTCCAAAGAAATATTTGAAGTAAATCAATCCATCACCAGATGAGTGTTGGCCAACACCTCAGAAGGTGGAAAACCAAAAGACTCCTTGAAAGTTTTGCTGTAATGGGAACTGTCAGAAAACCCAGATTGATGCGCCAGTTCAGTCAGCGTTTTGGTGGATTTTATTTGATCAAATGAAGCCAAAAGTCTTTTCCACAATTGCATTCTGCTAAAGGAAACTCCCGTTTGCTCCTTAAACAAATGCTGAAATCGACTTTCCGATAGACACATTTCTTCCGAAATCTCTTTAAGAGAAATCACTTCTCTGGTATGTCTATCTAAGTACTGCAAAGAAGCCAAGACTCTCTTATCAATCTGATGTTTCGCCGCAAGGCATCTACTATTGAATTCAGCCATGGAATTGATGCAGGCACTCAAAAAGGTTTTTTCATTAATTTCTTTTTTGAACAAATCCTGAACGAACATTCGCAAATAGCCAATCCATTCTTCTTCAAACTCTGCTATGGGCTCCGAAGTCATGTGCTTAGCTAGAAAGTGGCCCAAGGTACTTGCCGGATTCAATAAGATAATTAAAACCGTTTGACCTTTGCTGTCTAACCTATGAGATACTTGAGGATGTATAACGAGTGACTTGGATTGTACAGTTCCATCTTCAGTCTCGATTTCAAATGGCTCATCAATACCAATCGTCAACTGAAGTGCATAGTGCTGATGGAAGGCATTTTCCTCCACTTTTCCTAAAAATATACCTGTATCGCCCGCTTTGTATAAGAGATTTTCTTCTTCAATCAGTTCCAAAATCAATTCAGTTTAAATTCGACAGCCTCGAATTTATCCACTTTTTTGAATTCTTCAACAAACATCACCCAAACTTGAAATTTTAATCTTTCGCCATGCTCATCTTTGGGCAGCTCCCTGTAGGTGTATTCATGGGTAAAGTTGAGTTTTTCAGGAATTCGTTGACTGGCTTTATTTCGTGTGTCAATGTAGAGCAATACCTTCTCTATATTCATTTGCTCAAATGACAACTTGGTAAGCGCATAGCTCACTTCAGTGGCGTATCCCTTCCCCGCCTTAAGATGATCTATCCAATATCCAATTTCAGTTGTGCCTTTGCCTCTACGGCCAAAAAGATTGCTACTCCCCACAAAATCGCCTGTTGCTTTCTCAAACACCCCATAGCTGTATTCACGATTGGAGTAAAAATCTCCGATCCAGCTGCGGATTCGGTCTCGCTTCTCTTCCACAGTCTCAGGTTCATTCTTTGCCCATGGAATCCAAGGCATCATAATTTTCAGGTTGTCATCTAATCTTGATTTTAACAATTCAGCATCCTGCGGCTGAAAGATTCTAAGTATCAAGTGAGGGGTTTCTATTTGGGTTACATTGTTTTTCATTGTTCAACTCTTAAGAAGGCAAATCAATGAAATTATTCTGTTCATTACCATACCTCCACCAAATTGTTGCAGAATCAGTCACTTTATCTTCATAAGATGTTCATTATTTCGTAACACAGATCGTTTTACCGCCACTCAGTTTTCATCGTTATTTGGGTTGAAATTAACTTACTCATTCAGCTATGGAAAGGAAAAAGAAAAGTCCTCATGTGACGACTTTGCTCTTCAAAAAACAAATCTCTCAACATGCTAAACTTAAAATATACCCTTCAAAAATCACTCCCTACGTCCTCATTGACCCAACGCAGGAGGTTTGCCTGATTAAAGGCAAATCAAGTCCTGAAGACACTGTAAAATTCTATAACCTAATCTTTCATGGTCTGAAAAATTATATACTCACAGGTAAAAACAAACTGGCCGTTCATATCAGTCTCGCTTACTTCAATAGTAGTACGGCCAAATGCTTATTTGATCTGATGAAGGTTCTTAGACAGTTGCAATCCTATGGACTGACGGTAACCATATCCTGGTATCATGATGAAGACGATGAAGACATGCTAGAGGCCGGGGAGGATTATCAATCCATCTCCAAAATACCGTTCAATTTTGTTGAACTTCAGGCGATTACGCCAAGCTTACTAAATAATCTCCATGATTAATATTGTTGAATTTAAATATTATTCAAAAGTTCTAAAGAGATAAAAAACAATACATAAATTGCCACGCAAAACATAAATAAATTCTCATGAGCAAATTAAAATTCATCATCGGTTCACTGATGATTTCCAGCCTCTTCGTCGGCTGTACAGAAGACGAAAAAGTAGATATCACTGGTATCAGTTTCAATGGCGATACCATTATCGCAATAGAAGGCGTTTCTTACGACGTATCAGAAGAATTAAACATCTCTGGTGGAGATGCCGATCAAGCCAATATCGTATTTTCTTCGGGTGATGCCAATGTAGTAAGTGTGGATGGTACTACACTGACAGCAGAAGCTGTTGGAACCACAACCTTAACTGCAACTGAAACCAACACCGATTTAACAGCTACAGTAAATGTAGAAGTAATCGCAAAAGTCGTTGCGGTCACTGGTATTACATTAGACAAGGAAACAGAGGATCTCAAGGTTGGAGAAACCCTACAACTTGCAGCCACTATAGCTCCAGCTGATGCTACTGAGCAGGGAGTAACTTGGACTGTTGCCTTCCCTTCAGAATCTAAAACAAAAGAAGACGTTCCAACGGATATCGCCACTGTTAGTGATGCCGGTTTGGTAACTGCCATAGCGGCAGGTGACGTAGTAGTAACTGCTACATCAAAAGATGGCGGTTTTGCTGCTAGCGCTACCCTTTCGATTACTAATGTAGATATTACCAGCCTTGAAATTGTCCTAGCAGATGAAGCCACCTACGCAATAGCCGAAGGAAATGATGGTTTCACTCCTGTTTTGTCTATCGAACCAGCTAATGCTACGATTAAAACAGTCACCTGGTCTTTGGAATATACACCAGTACTGGCTAGAACTAGCGGAGAAGTAACGGCAGATTACTATGCTACTGTAGATACTGAAACTGGAGTTGTGACAGGCAAAAACGAATGTACCGACTGTGGTTTGGAGTTGGTTGCAACAGCCACTGAAGGAGGAAAACAAGCTAAAGTTCGATTGGATATTGATTACATAGAAGTAACCGGCCTTCAATTAGAGCAAGCCAGCTATTTCACAATTACAGCAGGTGAAACAGAGCAAATGGTTTTTACAGTCGTCCCTAAAAATGCTAATGATCAAAATCCAAATGTTTCTTGGTCACTTGAGACTCAAGATAGTGGAGAGTGTGTGGAAGTGAGGACACAGATTGCAGTTGCACCAGATTATTCAGATTATGCTACAGTTGATGAAAATGGCTTAATTACAGCTGTTAAAAATTACTCAAACCCATGTAGCAATCTGGCTATTGTTGCTCAAATTGAAGGCGTGGAAGGTACTACCTCTGCTCAGTTTGATGTAGAAAATGTGGTAGCGACAAGTGTCACTATAGATCAAGGAGACAATGCGATTGATGTAGGATTAGGTGAGACCTATTCACTATCTGCAACTGTACTTCCAGAAAACACAACCAACCCTGCAATCAGTTGGTATAATTTTGACCCTAGGGCTGCCCGGATTACCAATGTAGCTTTGGCATGTAGTCAAACAACAGTAGATCAAGAAACCGGTGTCGTAACTGCTTCTGGTTGTGAAGGAAGCAGAACAATATATGCCTATAATTCAGACTCAGGAAAAATAGATAGCATCGTTATAAATGCAGTTTGTAACGATCTATGTGACTAAGAAGTCACTTTAAAAAAACAAAAAAGACCAGATTTACATCTGGTCTTTTTTTATGGCATCAATTGGGCCTGATAGTGTTTTTCTAATTGAGCGATCAACTCCTGCATCTGTTGTTCCATCTTTTCTGAGTTAAGAATTCGGGCAGAATCGGTAAACATCAGTAGCCACCGAGCAAAATACTCACACTCGCCTACCATAAAGGTCATTTCTATTCCTTCGACCGTTTTGTTCTCATCGATAAAACCATAATAGTAGCGCTGATCTCCGATGATACGCGCCACTTTTTTATCAAAAAGCACCTTCACCTCACTTACATCCTGTGGCATTTGTCTCACAAAAATATGATCCTTAAAATCGTCTCTAAGCGAAGGGTCAAAATGCTGATCCAGCACATGTAGCTTACTGATTCTATCCGTTCTGAAGTCGCGAACTCCATTCCTCATTCTACAGTAAGCGATCAAGTGCCAGTGATTGGCATAATGGCAAATGCCAAGTGGCTCCACCTCCCTGGACGAATAAGTGTCGCTGTAATTGGCATAATATTCAAAAGACAAAACCTGATGATTGATCAATGCATTCTTAATATCATTCAAGAAGAGATCTGGGAAAGCCTGTTCTACCGGAATGGTTGGAGATACGACCTCAATATACTTTTCCAACTCCTGGACATAATCCTTTTGAGTATTCTTGAGTACAGCCCTGACTTTGGTAAGCGCTTGTTCGAACTGATCTACCAGAGACCTATCACCTTGCCTTTCCAACAATTTGCCCGCCAAAAGAATAGCCCCTGCTTCCTCTTTGGTAAACATAACAGGAGGAATGTAATACCCCTCCACGATAAAGTATCCTTTATCCTTTTCGAATCCGATGGGCACTCCTGCTTCGCCCAGTGCTTTGATATCACGAAATACCGTCCTTTCACTAATGTCAAAATGATCTGAGATATCATCTATCGTTACATGTCGTTTGCTCTGCAATTTGAGCATAATGGCGGTGAGACGATCGATTCTGTTCATAACCTAAATGTACTTACTTAAGCCATTTTTAGTTTCAAAAAATAAAAAAAAGAGGCCGACAAAACCCTTGTTCTATCGGCCTCTACATTAATCTTTTTTTACTCGCTATTTCACTAGAGTAATGGACTCTTCTACTTCATTTCCTTCTTTATCCAAGAGAATCACATTTTCAAAACCAGTATTCTGAAATTGTTCCAATTGAGTTTTGGCATCTCCAGAAACGAGGTAAACCATTTGATCAGGGGTGATATACTTTTGAGCCAAAGCTTTGTGCTCTTCTAGGGTCATGTTCCTAACTATATTTTCTTCATCTTTAATGTAGTTCGGCCCAAAACCATATTTACTTCTGGTTTCAATCATTCCTCGCAAGGCACCAAGGGTTTCAAACCTTCTAGCGTTAGATTTGATCAAGGCATTTTTAGTAAACTCAAGATCTTCTTCACTTATCCCTTCTCGGTACTTTTCCATTTCTTCTTTAAAGATCTTCACTGACTCGAATGTGGTATTAGTCCTTACACTTGAGCTAGCCGTGAACTCGCCAGAGTCTGCATCTCCTGAAAATCCTGTTCTGGCTCCATAAGTATAACCTTTCTCTTCTCTTAAGATCAAGTTCACATTACCACTGAACGAACCACCTAACTTGTAGTTCATCACTGTGGCAGCATAATAATCTGGATCCGTTCTTGGCATGGATAAGTATCCAATATTAATCACAGACTGCTTTGCATCAGGAAAATCAACAAAATACAAAGAGGGCTTTTCAGGATTTGACGGAGCTTCATACGAAGGTATTTGGACCTCCTTTGCCTTCCACCTTGATTCAATCCCACCAAGTACCTCGGCAACTTCCGCTTGAGAAATATCTCCCACTACATGGAAGGTTGATATAGATGGAGAGAAATTATTAACATAAAAATCCTTGAGGTCTTCAATACTAATGTTTTCTACATCCTCTGCAGTCCCCATAGTAGAGTACCCTCGAATATTATCTGTGCCGTATAGCAGCTTTTTGTATACTTTTCCGGATACAGCACCTGGGTCACCATTTCTTCTTTTAATAATATTTACGGTTCTTGTTTTGATCAAATCAAATTCCTCCTCATCCCAGCGCGGCTCTAATAGTATTTCCTCCAAAAGTGACATCGCAGCAGGGAAATTCCTGGCCAAAGAATTGACCGTAAAAGTGATGGCATCCTCCGAAGTAAACATACCGATATCTGCCCCCAACAAAGCGATTGCCTCTTCCAACTCTTGAGGCGTTTTATTGGCAGTCCCCTCTTTCATGATATCAGTCATCAAATTGGCTACACCAATTTTGTTCATGTCATCCATAAGGTGTCCTCCCTTGATAACCAAACTGGCTTGAACCAATGGAAGCTCTCTTTGCTCAATTCCATAAACAGCCAGACCATTTTGCAGTGTGGTATTCCACTGAGCTGGTATGGTAAGTTCTGGCATTGGCCCCATCTCTGGAGCGACAGTTCGATCGAAAGTTGTTTCTGATTTTATTATTTCTTCTGCTGTTTCTTCAGTGTCCGAATTATCGGCCACCATTTCTTTGATCTCCTCCTCTACCACAGTTGCCTTTTCACAATTTGAAGCGCTCAAATCCATCATTCCTTTAGGCACGAAACTGGTAAGAATAAATGGCTTGTCCTTAATATAGGTATTATATACCCTCAAGACATCTTCTTTGGTCACCGCCTGAATGTTGGCGATATCCTTTTCTATAAAATCAGGGCTTCCTGCGAAAGTATTGTAGTAGGCTATTTGGAAAGTTTTATTGAACACGCTAGCAATACCGTTGTAAAAATCCGTTTCGATCTTAGCTTTTACCTGCGCAATATCATTGTCAGTTACTCCATCTACTTCAAAACGTGCGAAAGCTTCATAAATGCCAGACTCAATCGAATCTAATGGAACACCTTGATTGGCGTTAATAGATATTCTCAGTGCGCCAGCCAACTCCTGAGACCTATTCCAGGCAGCCACATTTGATGTTAGATTCTTTTCTTTAACCAGCACCTTATAAAGTGGTGCTTTCTTACCATCCGACAAGATTTCCGCAAGAAAATCCAAGGCATACGCGTCTTTGCTATATTCCTCTACTGTAGGCCAAACCATATTCAACTGAGGGGCAGTAGCAAAGTTATCTTCATGATAGAATCTTTTAGACTCATCCAATTTTACTCGTTGAGGTTTCATTTCTATCACTTCTCCTCTTTTCCCTATCGGACCAAAGTATTTTTCTACCAATGGTTTTATCTCTTCATTTTCGAAATCACCGGCAATAACCAATGTGGCGTTATTTGGCCCATAAAACTGGTTGTAAAATTCTTTGACATCTTCTACCGTGGCATTTTGCAAATCCACCAACTCTCCTATCACTTGCCAGTTGTAAGGATGGCCTTCTGGGTACATGTTTTTGTCAATCACATAATTGGTATGCCCATAGGGTCTGTTGTCTACACGCTGTCTTTTCTCATTTTGCACCACCTCTTGCTGATTGGCGAATGCGCTTTCGGTAACTGTGTTTAACAAAAAGCCAAGTCTATCTGACTCTAACCAAAGCATGGTCTCCAGTGCATTTTTTGGTACAATTTCAAAATACATGGTACCATCTTTCCAGGTAAACCCATTGAGTGTACCTCCTACGTTTTGAACGATTTTGAAAAATTGATCCTGGGGCACATTTTCAGATTCCTGAAAAAGCATGTGTTCGAAAAGGTGAGCAAAACCTGTACGGCCCGGTTTTTCGCGATTGGATCCTACATGGTATAATATTCCTACCGAGACCACTGGGTCAGACTTATCCTGATGCAGGATAACATCCAAGCCATTAGCCAATTGGTATTTTTCGGATTCTATTGAGAATCCAGTGTCCGTGTTTTCCTTTGTTGGTTGACAGGACGTAAACAGCACAACTACTGCTAAAAAGAAGCTGAGAATTTTGGTTAGCATAAGTTTCATTATTTAGGATTAAAATGATTCAATCTCTAAACTAAGAAAAATATCTAACTCAATCTCTGGATTTTACTTATTTGAGAATAGAATAGGATCTTCCGACAGAAGACACCTCAAAAGATTCAATATATTCTCGGTCTTGACAGGTTACAAAACAAGTCTTTCCTTCAGGCCCACCAAAAGCAATGTTCGTTGGCTTTTGGCCTTTCAGTTCAACTTCATATAGTAATTGCCCACCCGGCGAAACTACTGCAATAGTCCCCTTGCCATACCTCGCAATGTAAAGATTACCTTCTACATCACAACGCATGCCATCCAATCCATAGTCTGGAAATTCAATTAGCATACGCTTGTTAGAAACTTCACCTTCTGACGACAGATCGTATACCCAAACTTTCCGTTGGACGCTTTCATTTACATAGAGCAAGCTATCTCCAGGTGCAACCTCTACTCCGTTGGTGGTACCCATATTTGATTCTAGCAAAACAAAATCTCCGCCCTGATCCACCCGCCAAAGGTTACCTGTGCTTTCCGCCCAATTCGGATCACTAGCGTATAAGGTTCCATTGCTCGCAATGGCGATGTCATTGGGCTGATTCATGGTGCTGTCGTGCGCATAGATGACAACCTCTTTATGCATGGGATCGATGGTGAGTATATTATGATTAACATAATCAGCTAAAAACATAATTCCACTTTGATCAAAGCGAATGCCATTCGCTACACTGCCATTAGGCAAACTATCAATATAGATTTCAAAATCCCCATTTGGACCTACCTTGCCAATAGTGCCATTTCTTTCAGGATTGACAAAGAAGAGATTACCATCTGCATCCACAGCGGGACCCTCAAGGCCTAGAGTGAAGTCACCAACGAATGCAAAATCGGAAGCACTATATAAAACTGGTTTTTTAGTGCAGCTTTGAAATAGCAAGGCAAAAAAGACAAATGAAAATACAATTCGCATATGATTAAATATTTCCATAAAAATAAAGGATGAAAGAATAGATGGGATTCTTTTTCGCTGGATGGTTGATTTTTCATCCTCAGCGAACTTTTCCAAAGTTAAAATTTTGGAAAAGTTGCAACTGCTATGGCTCGTGTCTTCACGAGCCATCTTTCATCTTTTGACCCTTTGCTATCCTAGAATTAATCCATCACTTTCACTTCGTTATTCAAAGTCTCAATGGTGTCTTTGGCATCGCCGAAAAGCATTTTGGTTTTATCGTGGAAAAACAATGGATTTTCTATCCCAGAGTAGCCTTTGCTCATTCCTCTTTTCAGTACTACTACATTTTTAGAATTCAAAATCTCCAACACTGGCATACCATAGATTGGGCTTCCTGGATCATCCAATGCCGATGGGTTCACCACGTCATTAGCGCCTACAACCAAACAAACATCCGTGTCTGTCAACATGCTGTTGGCATCGTCAAGGTCGATTAACTTGTTGTATGGTACGTCAGCTTCAGCCAAGAGCACATTCATATGGCCCGGCATACGACCTGCTACAGGGTGAATGGCGTAATTCACATTTACCCCTCTAGAGGTCAAACTTTTATCCAATTCTTTACAAGCCTTTTGTGCTTGAGCGACAGCCATTCCATAGCCTGGTATCACCATTACATTTTGTGCATAGCGCATCATGATCGCCGTGTCGTTGGCTGTGGTTTCTTTGATATCGCCCTGGTCGGTTGCTGCTGCTGAGGCTGACGCACCGAAACCTCCTACGACTACATTAATCAACGATCGGTTCATAGCCTGACACATCAGTACCGTAAGAATTGCACCCGAAGAACCTACCAATACGCCACCCAATAGCATCACCATATTGCCATAGACCATGCCGGCCAAAGCGGCTGCGATACCCGTCAAGGCATTCAATAGGGAAATAACTACTGGCATATCAGCCCCACCGATCGGCCAAACGAACGTCAAACCATAGATCAATGAAACCACCAATATCACTAAAGGAAGGTATGCATATGCGGTAGGGTTAGCTACTTGAAAGACGATCAATCCCAGGCACAACGCCAACCATGCCAAATTGAAATAGGAAGAAATTCCACTTCTCCAGTCTTTCACTTTTCCAGCGAGTTTCCCATAAGCGATCAAACTGCCAGTAAAGGCAACCCCACCAATAAACAAGGCCATGTAAGTAGTAGCCATCAATCCATAGGATGAAGCAGCATCAAACTTGTAGGCCTCCAGAATAGAGATACTCACTGCACAAGCACCGCCGAAGCCATTAAAAACGGATACCAATTCCGGGATACCTGTCATTTCTACTTTTTTGGAATAAACCAGACCTATGATGGACCCTATGGCAATAGCTCCGAAGATATAAAGCAAATTTCCTTGGTCATTAGCCATCGGGCTAAAGATGGCCACAAAAATGGCAGACCCCATACCTAATGCTGCAATCACGTTGCCATTTCTAGCCGTCGATGGGCTACTTAATTTTCTTAATCCAATAATCAACAATACAGTTGAGACGATGTATAATAATTCTATGTACTGCATCTTATTTCTTCTTAAACATTTCCAACATACGGTTGGTCACGGCATGACCACCTACCACATTGATAGTACCAAGTACCACTCCCAACGCTCCTAATCCTAGTGTCAGATAGTCCGTTGCATCTGCCTGCCTCACCAAAATAATAGCACCAATAATTACAATACCGCTAATCGCATTCGATCCTGACATCAATGGAGTATGCAATACGGTTGGTACTTTAGAAATGACTTCAAACCCTAAATAAATCGTAATAATTAATAGGTTGATCATGAGCACATGATCCTTCAGATAATCTAATATCTCTAACATTTTTTCTGAATTTAATGGTAATAATTAGGCGGTAACTGCAGATTCCTCCTCTACCTTAAGGAGTGATTGACTTACGATTTCGCTGTCGTACGGCAATTTATCTTTGCCTTCTTTTAGAATGTATTTCAAGAAATTGTAAATATTGTTGCTGTACAGCAAACTGGCTTGTTTGCCCATTTGATTGTACAATTTCGCGTCGCCAATGATTTTCACACCATCGATGTCCACGGTCTGATCGTCTTTCGACAATTCACAGTTTCCTCCACTTGCCGAAGCCATATCTACAATGACACTACCTTGCTTCATGGCATTGACCGTACGATTCTCTATCAATACTGGCGCTTTTCTACCAGGGATGTTTGCGGTGGTGATAACAATGTCAGCCTTTACAGCTGTGTCATGAATCAATTCCTTTTGTTTGGCAATGTATTCCGCAGACTGCTCTACAGCATAACCTCCAGCGGCGCTGTCTTCCTGCGCACCTTCTACTTCTATGAATTTGGCACCCAAACTTTGTACTTCTTCTCGCACTGCGGTACGCACGTCGAAAGCCTCCACAATAGCACCCAGTCTCCTAGCTGTAGCAATGGCTTGCAACCCAGCCACTCCTGCGCCTAACACCAATACTCTGGCCGGCGGAATAGTACCCGCTGAAGTAGTCATCATAGGGAAATAACCGGCAAACTCATCCGCTGCCGTCACTACTGCTTTGTATCCTGACAACGAAGCTAAAGAGGAAAGCACATCCATGGATTGTGCAATAGTCGACCTAGGTAATAAATCCAAGCTAAATGCTTGTGTTTTAGATGTTTTGAGATTAGTAATTAATTCGGATTCGACTCTACCGTTGAATTTCCCAACTAAAATTGCGTCGGTTTTAATTTGATCTAAATCTGATTTGGGAATGCTAGTACCTGTGAGTATCACGTCTGCTTTGGATAGCACCTCTTTTCTCGAGGATATGACCGCACCAGCAGATTCATACAATTCATCACTATAGCCGGATGATTTTCCCGCTCCTGATTCTACGACGACTTGATATTCGTCTTTGATCAGTTTAGTAGCCACCTGCGGTACCAGGGCGACCAGATTTTCTTCTGGGCATTTTACTACACCAATTACCATATCATGCTTGATTTTAATTCTCCTACTATTAAACTCAATTTTGGGTTAGTTGCATTCTTGGCACTAGCTGTTGCAAACCTACTAAGTAATAGGGAATATCTCTGGTATATTATTCAATAATACTGGTGTTTTATTGTCAATGTGATAAAATCATGACCGTCTATCAAAATTCAGCTATTCTCTATTTCCAAAAAAAACAGAAGGCAAAACGCCTGTTTCCGATGACATCTCTCTTATCCAAACCTGACCGTTGTCATAGTTTGAACTGCGATACGACAATACTTTTACTCGCAAAACAATTCGAGTATCTATGAAAAAGTTAACATATCCACTGATCTGCCTTCTCATATTATTAGGAGCCTGCGGTGGCGAAAAAAGTAGCAGCGAAAGTGTCAAAGAGAAGTACGCCAAAAAGGCACCAAAATCATTAGCAGAGCTAGAAAAAGAATACCAAAAGTATAACGGCATAGGACCTATTTCCTCTTTCGAGCTTCCTGCGGATATTGATCAGACCAAAGCTGAAGAAGGCAAAACCATTTTTGAAGCTAAATGCACGGCTTGTCACAAAGTGAATAAGAAATTCATTGGCCCATCTCCAAAAGACATTCTGACAAGAAGAAATCCAGCTTGGGTGATGAATATGATTTTGAACCCAGATGAAATGGTACAGAAAGACCCATTGGCCAAGCAATTACTCATTGAATTCAACGGCTCTCCAATGGCTAACCAAAATCTAACCGAAGATGAAGCAAGAGCGGTTCTGGAATATTTCAGAACACTATAAAACGATTTTTCAACTAAAAGTTAAACTATGAAAACTCATCCATTCACCAAACTACTCCTTGCGCTGATGGTCTTTGCTGTCATCGGATGCAATAAGAACGTAGAGCGATATACAGCACCAGTCTCGGAACCAGAAGCAGCAGTTTCCCACCCTAAAGGACAGGCTTCTGTAGAAGACAATGTATCTGAGGCGAACATCTTACAAGTGGCTATTGGCTCAGAAGCTCATACCACGCTGGTTGCCGCTGTACAGGCTGCCGAAATAGAACACGTATTGGTCAATGCCGGCCCATTGACGGTGTTTGCTCCTACTAACGACGCTTTTGGAGCATTGCCTGAGGGCACGGTAGATGACCTACTGAAGCCGGAGAACAAAGCCAAATTGGCCAATATTCTTACTGGACATGCAGCACCGGGGTCATACGATTTAGAAGCGCTAAAAAAAGAGGCTCGTAAAGGGCGCAAGATCTACACGGCTACCGGACAATACCTGGAAGTAACGGTGGAAGGCGACGATGTCTTTGTTGCTGGCGCTAAAGTGCTAGCCACCATCCAGACTACCAACGGAGTCATCAATGTAGTAGACAAAATCATATTATAAATCATCAATTAAACGATCATAAAATGAGTATCAAAAACATAACAAGCATTTTGGCCAGTCTAGCCTTACTTTTTGCAGTAGGCTGCCAGCCAGGAGGCAATGAAAATAGCGGTGCTTTGAGCGGCGATTTAGCCTCACGCTCATTCGTAGCACCAGGAGAGCACGACGAATTCTACGGGTTCATATCTGGAGGATTCAATGGCCAATTGTCTGTCATCGGTATGCCTTCTGGTAGAGTATTCAAAAACATCCCTGTATTTTCTGTGGATGCAGAGAAAGCTTACGGTTTCAATGAAGAAACTAAAGCTTTGCTAAACACTTCTTATGGATTCATTCCTTGGGGTGATGCCCACCATCCGGACATTTCTCAAACTAATGGAAAACTAGACGGTCGATGGGTATTTATCAATGAAAACAATACGCCAAGAATCGCGCGTATCGATTTGACTACGTTCGAAACAGTGGAGACCATTGAGATTCCAAACTCTGCAGGTAATCACAGTTCATCTTATGTCACTGACAATACGGAATATGTGGTGGCCGGTACCAGATTCGCTGTACCAGTTCCTCAAAGAGACATGCCTATTGCAGATTACAAAGGCAATTTCAAAGGCGCGATGTCTTTCTTGAAAGTAGATCAGGAATCAGGTGAAATGAACATCGAATTCCAGATCATGATGCCTGGATTCGATTATGACAAAGCGCACCCAGGTAGAGGCAAGTCTCATGGCTGGTTCTTCTTTACTACTTACAATACTGAAGAGGCCAACACTTTGATGGAAGTAAACGCTTCACAAAACGACAAGGATTTTGTAGCGGCTATCAACTGGAAAAAAGCGGAAGAGTATATCGCTCAAGGCAACTTCACTACTATGGAGACCAACTATGCACACAATGTGTATGATGAAAAAACACACATGGCTACGACTACCTGGGAAAAAGAAGTGAAAATACTTGATCCTGCTAAGTGCCCTGGTTTAGTGTATTTCATGCCAATGCCAAAATCTCCTCACGGATGTGATGTTGACCCTACAGGTGAATACATTGTAGGTAGTGGCAAACTATCTGCTAACGTAACGGTTCACTCATTCACCAAAATGATTGACGCGATCGAAAACGAAAAATTCGATGGAGAAGCTTATGGTATTCCAATCCTGAACTTCGAAGACGTATTGGCTGGAGTGGTTGTACAGCCGGGCTTAGGTCCACTGCACACAGAATTTGACGCCAAAGGCAACGCTTATACCACTTTCTTCATCTCTTCTGAGGTGGTAAAATGGAAACTGGGCACTTGGGAAGTCATCGACAGAAAGCCTACGTACTACTCTGTGGGTCACTTGATGATCCCAGGGGGTAACTCTCAGGCACCTTTCGGCAAATATCTGATTGCCATGAACAAAATCACTAAAGACAGGTACTTACCTACTGGCCCTGAAGTGACTCAGTCTGCCCAATTGTATGACATCTCTGGCGAAAAAATGGAATTGCTGCTTGACTTCCCTACGCTAGGTGAGCCTCACTATGCAGCTGGTATCCCAGCAGATTTGATCAAGCCAAATTCTAAGAAGATTTATCCTTTGGAAGAAAACGAGCACCCTTATGTGACCAAATCTGAAAAAGATGCCAAAGTGGTTAGAGATGGCAAAGACGTGCACATTTACATGACGATGATTCGAAGCCACTTTGCACCTGACAACATCGAAGGAATCAAAGAAGGGGACAGAGTATATTTCCACGTCACCAATTTGGAGCAAGACTATGATGTGCCTCACGGTATCAGTATGATTGGAGCAAATACTTCTGAACTACTGATCATGCCCGGGCAAACGGAAACATTTGTATGGGAACCAAAAGGACAAGGTGTATGGCCATTCTACTGTACAGACTTCTGTTCTGCGCTTCACCAGGAAATGCAAGGATATGTGAGAGTTTCTTCTGCTAGTTCTAACATAGAACTAAGCTGGACACTCGACGGAGAATAAAAAGTGTTGGTTTGAGGGGGGCGTTTTGCTAAGGTTCGTCCCCCTACTTTACCACACCTATCCAATCACAAACAACAAAAAAAATGAAATTATCTAAAATAATGATGGTCGTAGGTTCTGCGATGATCCTCCTCCTCTTCGTCCTACCGCTCTGGAACATCACCCTGGAAGCCCCTCAATATCCGGAAGCCATAGGCATGGATATCTGGATCAACAAGATCGTAGATCACAATCCTAACGACATCAAAAACATCAACTTGATGAACCATTATGTGGGTATGAAAGATATTCCTACAGAAATGGCCGAATTCGACATCTTCCCTCCTGTCATCATTGGCATGGCAGTACTCGGGATTCTATTTGGCTTTGTTGGCAATAAGAAATTGTATTTGACCTGGTTCATTGTGATGAGTTTGTTGGGTACGGCTGGTATGTATGATTTCTACCGATGGGAATATGACTATGGCCATAACTTGAAAGAAAACGCGGCCATTAAATTTTTGGATGAAAAAGGAGAGCCGATGGCGTACCAACCGCCATTAATTGGTTCTAAAATGATTCTGAATTTCAATGCCATTTCTCTGCCCATGAGCGGAGCCTATTGCCTCTTTGGAGGCATGTTTATCACCTTAGCCGCCTTCTTTGTAGCAAAAAAAGAAGAAGAAAAATCTGTCGAAACTTAACAGTTATCAATGATGATCAGACCAACACTTTATACACTTTTTTTACTTTTCATTCTAACCAGTTGCGATCGCGAACCAGCAGCTATTGACTATGGCAAAACCAGTTGCCATTCCTGCAAAATGACGATTGTGGATCAGCAACACGCCGCACAGGTCATGACTAAAAAAGGACGCACCTACTCCTTCGATGCCATCGAATGTATGGTGAGAAGCCTGGATCAATGGCAGCCTGAAGAACTGCAAATCCTACTCGTCACGGACTACACTACGCCGAAGCAATTGATAGAGGCACAAAGTGCGCACTATCTCATCAGCAAGGCCATTCCCAGCCCTATGGGGGCTCATCTGTCTGCCTTCTCTAAAAAGGAAAACAGAGATGAATTGGCCAGCAATCCTACCGACCAAAAACTAGCCTGGAGCGAACTGAAATTTTCTATCAATTAATCTGACCACATCATGTTCAGATATCTTTTTCTTTGGCTTTTTCTTTCGACCGCTATGGCTAAAGCTGGTCAATTGACTGTATGCAAAACCTGCCCAATCAATGACCTGAAGCAAGCGGTAGCGCAAGCTGCACCTCATGACACTATCAAGGTCCAAGCGGGCACCTATGCGGCGATCGAAATCATTATCGACAAACCGCTCACACTACTGGGAGAAAAGGACGCCGTTTTGGATGGGCAAACACAACGCCATATCCTGAATCTACAATCCGATAGTGTGAATGTAGTAGGACTGACTTTTATCAACGCAGGCAGAAGCTTCACCAAAGATTATGCAGCTATCTATGCACACAAAGTGAACTACTTTGTCTTAAAGAACAACAGAGTCATTGAACCCTATTTTGGTTTTTTGATTGAAAAATCACACTACGGCATCATTAGCAACAATATCATTTCCGGAGAAACAAAAACAGAAACAGACTCCGGCAATGGCATTCACTTATGGCACTGTTCAGAAGTGGTAATCAGTGATAATAACACCTACGGCTTACGAGATGGTATCTACTTCGAATTTGTAACCAATAGCCTGGTGAAAAACAATAACAGCCACCACAATGTACGCTATGGACTACACTTCATGTTTTCAAACAACGACGAATACACGAGCAACAATTTCCATCACAATGGCGCCGGAGTCGCCGTCATGTTTTCCAAGTTTATCATCATGAAGAAAAATACGTTTGCCAAAAACTGGGGAACGGCTTCTTATGGCTTACTGCTCAAAGAGATTTATGATGCGGAAGTCGAGGGGAATATATTCGACGAAAACACCATCGCCATATTCCTGGAAGGCACAGGCCGAATCAATTATCAAAAAAATCAATTCCTCAACAATGGCTGGGGCATCAAAGTCTCCGGGGGCTGCTACACCAATCGATTCTTCGACAACAACTTCATCAACAATGCACTAGATATTGCCTACAACAGCAAGATGAATGACAATGAATTCACACACAACTACTGGAGCAGCTACACTGGCTACGATCTTGATCGCGATGGTATTGGGGATGTGCCTTACCGCCCTGTGAAGCTATTTTCGTACATCATCGGTCAATGTCCGGAATCTATTGTGCTACTCAGAAGCCTGTTTGTAGATATTATCAACTTTTCAGAAAAAGTCTCTCCGGTATTCACGCCAGATAATTTGTTGGACCCAACGCCTGCCATGCAGCAATTGCTATGATACATATAGAAAACATAAAGAAAAGATTCGACCAGCTCCAGGTCTTGGATGGGGTCAGTCTACAGATAGACCAGCCCGGCATCTTTGCCGTGCTTGGACCCAATGGTTCTGGGAAGACCACCTTACTGAAAAGCATTCTGGGTATGGTGCTTCCACAAGATGGAGACATCAAACTCAATGGTCAGTCTACACTCAGGGCATGGGATTATAGAGATCAGATAGGCTACTTGCCACAGATCGCCCGATTTCCCGACAACCTTACCGTGAGCGAAGTCATCGAAATGATCAAGTCTATTCGTGAGCAAGAAGCAAACGAACAACCATTGATTAATCGATTTGGTTTGATGCCATTTATGAACAAAAAACTGGGCAAGCTATCTGGTGGAACCAGACAAAAAGTGAACATCGTTTTGACTTTCATGTTTGATTGCCAACTCTACATTTTGGATGAACCCACGGCTGGATTGGATCCGGTGGCCTTGATTCAGCTAAAAGAGTTGATCATGGAAGAAAAGGCCAAAGGCAAAACCTTTCTCATCACTACCCACATTATGAATCTGGTGGAAGAATTGTCGGATGAAGTCGTTTTCCTCCTCGACGGAAAGATCTACTTCAAAGGCACACTCGATCAGCTGAAAACCGAGACCAAACAAACAGATTTAGAACACGCCATAGCACAAATACTACAATGATTAAGATTCTAAAATATAGCTTTTATGATCTGGCCAGAAGTCGCTGGAGCTATGTCTATTTCGCCTTTTATTTATTACTGGGATTTGTGCTTTTGTTTTTGAATAGCAGCATTTCCAAAGCAGTGATCACGCTGATGAATATCATCGTCGTGCTCTCCCCTATGATCGGTACCATATTCGGTATCATGTATCATTATAGTGCGCGAGAATTCACTGAGCTGCTTTTGGCGCAGCCGATCAGACGTCGCACGATATTTCTAGGACAGTATTTGGGCATTGCTACTTCCTTATCACTGAGTTTGATTCTGGGTTTGGGTATTCCTTTTTTGATCTATGGAGTGAGTCAGTCTTCTGAGTTTTGGAATTTTGCACTACTGATCATCACGGGTACTTTCCTCACATTCATATTTGTAGGACTGGCTATCAATATTGCTTTGGCGAATGAAAACCGAATCAAGGGTTTCAGTTATGCCATTTTGCTGTGGCTCTTTTTGGCGGTGATGTACGATGGGATATTCATGATTCTCCTGATGGTATTCAAGGATTACCCATTAGATCAGTTTGCACTTATCGCCAGCATTGCCAACCCTATAGACTTATCCAGAATTTTGATTTTGCTTAAGCTGGATATCGCCGCTTTACTCGGGTATACCGGAGCCATTTTTCAAAAGTTCTTTGGTTCTGGCCTGGGTGCTGTCCTTTCCTTTTTGGCCTTGTTTATTTGGACATTGGTGCCTGCTTTGAATCTGTTGAGATTGGCGGATAAGAAGGATTTTTGAGATAAGATCAAAGACGAGCGGCAGTGGAAGGCTGAAGGAAACCATCGCACCAAACTCTAGCAGCAATCACCATGGGTGATATAGGTAATCTTATGATCTTTTTTTGTCTTCTGTATTCAAGTGAGACAAGAACCCATTTAAAACTTCTGTTATAATTTTCTCATCAATTTGAAAGTTTGTGTGCTTCTCTTCTTGAATCCCGTTGTTACGATTCCAATCACCTCTGACCTCCATCCATGTAGACTCTATTGAACGTAGTTCTTCGGTAGTAAATTCAAATTCCTGTTCATCTAGTATTGACAGAACACCGTTCTGCACTTCCCAATTGTGAGTAGCTGAAAAGAGAATGTTGAATAATTCCTTTAGTTTGTTGCTACAATTCAATGATTGAAGTGCAAAAATCAAAGTTCCTCTGGAGTTTCTAAATGCCTCTGTTTGGACTGCTTTAAATAAGGGATCAAGTGCGTCCTGATATTTGTGTTCTTTGAATGTAAGTGCCACCGAATTTCTTATTGAACTGTCTTCATGTTGAAGGAGTTCCAAAAGATAACTGTTCTCGCCATCTTCAAAAAGTTGATTGGTAATGGACTTCTGATCTTCCCAATCAGCTGAAAGCAATTGAGACTTCAAATAATCAGCGTTGCTTTTCATTTATAAATTAGTTGATCATAACATTTACATAAAAGCAATGCAAGATATCCGCACTGCATCATAATCTATAAAATTGAATAATTAGTAATTCTCAGAAGGGCTGCTACTCAAGATTAAGGTTTTTTGGGGTAAGATCAAAGACAAGCGGCAGTGGAAGACCGAAAGGGATTGCCGCGCTCCGCCTGTCTGCCGACCGGCAGGCTCGCAATGACGGGTTTTAGCTGGCTTCAGCTGTAGAATTCTCGTCCCGAACTTAAAAACGTCATTGCGAGGAGAATGATTTGATGGTAGGCAAATCAGACGACGCGGCAATCTCAAGCCATCTACCCAAAACAAAATTTAAAGCAAAAAACAGCAATCTCGAATCCTCACCATTACTCTCTTTAAAGAAATCAATCCTACAATCGAATAAAACCATACATGAATCTTCAGCAGGTTCAGCAGATCAGTATATATTTATCTAATCAAAACATGATTAACTAAAAGATTTGAAGAAGTACATCTCCCTCCTTGCAGTCCTGCTCGTTTCTTACCACTTAAGTTTCAGCCAATTTATGGGTGCTGCTGCTCCACGATCGGACAGCACTAAAAACTTCAGTTTCCTACCCATTCCTTATGTCAACTATGATCGAAGTCTGGGATTTTCGTATGGCTTGATTCCTATGGCGATGTACACGATCAATAAAAAAGACACGATTTCCCCTCAATCATTGACCGGAGGCATCATCATGCGCACGTCCAATGAAACCTGGATGGGTGGAGTTTTCGGAAAATTCTACTTAAAAGAAGATACCTACAGAATCACTGCTGCGGCTGTCACTGGTAACGTAAATTTTCAATTTTACCCGGATCTGCCCGGAGCCCCGGAAATTATCGATTATAGTACGGGACTCGACTACTTGAGCATAGATGTACAGCGAAAAGTGGCGCCCTCTATGTATGTAGGTTTGGGCTATGTTTATACTCACTTTGCTACCTCCTATGATGTTGATAACTCCCCTACCGAATTTACGTCCCTACATGGAGGGAAACTGATCTGGTCATACGACAAGCGAGGTGATGTATACTACCCTAGAGGTGGCTATCTCACTAACTTCAATTACAACTTCTATCCAGATTTTTTCGGCAACGAAGTGTCTTCGAATAAAATCACCATCGACCATAATCAGTATTTCAGTGCCCGACAAAACAAGGATATTTTTGCAGCCAGGTTATTTCTGGGTATCGGCATTGGCGAATTGGATTTCAATCAGCAGTTTATTTTAGGTGGAAAAGATTTGAGAGGCTATTCGCAGGGTGAGTATCGGGGCGAACAACTCTATGCCCTGTAAGGTGAGTATCGGTGGAATCCCACAGAGCGATTTGGCCTGGTAGGGTTTGCAGGCATGGCCATGGTGCACAACAAAAATATGACTGCCGATAATGGTAAGTTGCTTCCTACTGTAGGCGGTGGCTTCCGAATCAATGTATTCCCTCAAAATCACATGAATGTGGGTCTTGATGCAGGTGTGGGCGTAGACGATTGGAGCGTTAGCTTTCAGATTGGCGAAACCTTCTAGCCTTTTACTAACCTATATATTCAAGAATATTTTCAAAATGCCGCCCGTTAATTAGGGGTAAAATCACTTTTATTGACTAATCTTTACTTATAATTCAAAAGTAATGACTTCTATCACAGAGGATATAGTTAGTAAAATTGATAAATGCTTGAAAAAACACTTTCAGGCTAAGATTACAGAACTCCTGGATCAGGAAATTGATCACATGCTACTGATCGTAGAGCAAGTGAATACCTACTATGCCCTACCAGCAAAAAAACGATCTTCCGATGCACAATTGGCCACGTTCAAGTCTGAACTACTGGGTCGAATTGAATCCCTGTGGCCTAAACCCGAATCGAATGACCTGGCGGTGCTTCATGAATCCTTCTTGCATGAGCTGCAAGAGATTTTGGAAGAAGTATCGATCTACCAAACGATAGAACAAAGTCATGACCGGTTTTTTGCTGTGGACACCGATCAGGCTTGGATCAAAGCTTTCAAAGTTGGAAAAAGGTTTGGTTATCAACTTACTTGTTTGCCCAATACGATCGCCAATATTTTCAGAAAAGAGAAAAAACAGAAGCCCTATTGGAAACATGAAATTCCACTGAGAAACCTAGCTAAAAAGCACTTTTTCGCTCAGGTATTGAATGACCTTCAGTCGGTATCGGAATTACTTTACCTCTCTCTAGTCCAACAGTATATTGAGCTCAAGACATGGGAGGAAAAGCTCAGTCATGGAGATCAAGAGAGTCCCAAATACTCAGCGGATGAAATACTCAATTTTAAAAGCGAATTAGTTCAATCGGTAAAAGCCAAAATCAAAGAGATCACCGGACCCAATGCCAGGAACTTTGAATTGGAATACGAAAAAGCGGGCACCTTTGAATTACCCGAAGCTCGCTTGAGTAATGAGATTACGATCAAAAAAATAGAATCCGCCAAGAGTCAGTGGAGTCTTAATGACCTTGAATGGCGCAATACCAACTACGCCCTATTCGAAGAATGGCGCATGGATCTTAACATCAATTTGCTCAAGCACAAAACGCTCGCCAGTTTATTGGAGTTTCAATCCACTCAGTTCAAGAAAATAGACGAATACATTGGTCCAGAGATGGATGAAATCAATGCATTCATTGATGAATGCATGGGCTCTTTGAATAAGGAGCATGAGTCTATCGCCAAAGAACTCAAGCGGCTCAACTATCTAGCCGTAAAGAAACTAGATAAAGAGGTCGTGCCTCGCCTGTGCGACAAGCTATCCAATCAGACGATTATCAATCTGATTAATAAACTGGAGGTAAACATTGCCGATCAGGTAGCCGAGCTATCAGATGAACGTGTGATCGTGAAAAGCGGCAGCTACGATGGACCCATAAAATCCGCAGAGTTGAATGTGATCTCTCCGTATGAATTGATTGCCTTTGAAACTTTGCCAGCATTCAAAAAGCAAGTGGAGCTCATCAAACAATCCTCTTTTTCTTCATTGGAGAAAATGGTGGAGAATGTGAAAGATTTGGATCACATCATCACTTTTAGTTTGTCGTCAGGTATAGCCTCCATGGACCAGCAGCGTGATCCGCAAGAAGCTATTTCTATTGCTGAAGAAGGTTTGAAACGCGCTACCACCCGATTGATCGAAGAGCGCAGTCAGCTCACCGAAGCCATGGTGATCAACGGCAATGAGTTGGAGACCGCTATAAACACCTTTTGTGATGGCCTCATGGAATTGACATTCAATGAGAATGTCAGGGAGCTTCGCCTGCGTATCACTAAGGCCAAAGCCACCCAGCAGGCCAAAGAGGTTCGTCAAAGGCTGGAAGAAAAAATGACTACGCGTAAGAAGCGTATCACGCTCACTTTGCTCAGCGTGTACAACGACGCTCGTCATCAACTCAGCGCGCTGAGTGAAAACTTTGTGCTCACGGCAAAAAAACCGGAGATCTCTAAGCAAGTCTCTGATTTCTTGTTGGAATCACAACAGGCCATTGACAAGTTGCCTTTGATCTATAAGCGACTGTATCAAATCGAACCGCTGGAGGATTTGGAGCTTTTCGAAGGACGAAAGGATGAGTTGACCACTTTAAAAAAAGCTTTCGATAGTTGGCAAAAAGGCCACTATGCAGCTACTGTAGTTTTAGGCGAAAAGTGGAGTGGGCTGACTTCCTTCTTGACGTATAGCTTACATCAAGGCAGTTTTCCGTTCACCATCACCAGAATGAAGATGACGGACAATGGCTGCAACGAAGATCATTTTATCCAAATGATGCGAGCCGCGCTCAAGGAAGACACGTTCGAAAGCCTGGATGATGTCATCAGTTTCCTTAACAATTCTCCGAAGCGGGTGATCATATTGGAAGACATTCAAAACTTGTTTCAGCGAAAAGTGCATGGTTTCGAAGCCCTTCAACTGCTATTCCAATTGGTGAACAAGACTTATAAAAATGTCTTTTGGGTAACGACTACTACGGTTTATACCTGGTCCTATCTACAGAAAACCATCAACATCAATGAGTACTTCAGTTATATCATTGAATTGAAAACATTGTCTAGCGAGCAGATCATCAATATCATCTGGAAGCGCAATCGAATCAGTGGTTTCAAAATCCAATTTGAGGTAGATGCGAGTTCAGCAAGCGATAAGAAGTTTCTCAAGCTGAAGGAAACCGAGCAGCAGGAATGGCTGAAGAAGAAATTTTTCTCCGAGCTCAACAGCTTTGCCCAAAGCAATATCAGTCTGGCGCTGATCTACTGGCTGCTGTCTACCAAAGAAGTGGACGATAGCACCATCACAGTAGGTACGTTCAAACGACCAAACCTAAACTTCCTGACCGTGCTGGCTATGGACAAGATCTATGCGCTGCATGCCCTGGTCTTGCATGACGGATTGACCATCGATCAGCTGTCTCAGATACTCAATGTAACGGTAAAGAATTGTGAACTGACCTTATTGGCCCTACTGGAAGATGGTATATTGGTAAAAACCAAGGAAAGTTACATGGTCAACCCTGTGGTCTATAGAAATACGATCAGCTTACTTAAATCAAGAAATTTAATTCACTAATGAAAAAGTTAGTTTTCATATTCCTTTGGCTGATTACAAGCTTTACCACTTTTGGTCAAGCAACAGACAGTCTGGACCTGGCACTGATCGATTCGATCGTGGTGGCCAAGGTAGATTCAGTGCATTCCTTGGACTCGGCGCAGTACGCACCGCAAACGGCCGAAAAGAAAAAAGTGGACCTCAAGACGCCTCCGCAAGTTTCTGAATTGATCTCCCTTCCTAATTTATTTTGGAGCTTGATCTTTATCCTCGTGGGCTACTTTGTGATCAAGTTTACCTCACGCATTTTAGAAATCTTTGCGGAGCGAAGCACCAAGTATCGAATTACGATCAAGAGTATCATTCCGGTGGTGAAGATTATGGGCTGGGTAATGGTCATCTTTCTGATTGTGGTAGGTATCTATCAACCACCGGCGGCTACTGTATTGGCATTCTCTGCTTCTATCGGTGTAGCGGTGGGCTTTGCCTCTCAGGACATACTCAAAAACATATTTGGCGGAATTGTGATCCTTTTCGATAGACCATTCAACTCGGGAGATAAAATACAAGTAGGTGATACTTATGGCGAAGTGGTAGAAATCGGTCTGCGCTCGACGCGTATCGTCACGCCTGATGACAACCTAGTCACGATACCCAATGGCGAAATCATGAACAGCTCCGTCTCCAATGCCAATGCCGGAGAAGCCAACTGTCAGGTGGTGGCAGAAATATACTTGCCCATAGATGCGGACACCGTGCATGTGCGTGCACTGGCCACACAAGCGGCTCAGGTATCCAAATACATCTTCCTCAACAAACCCATCGTGGTGGTCTTCTCCAATGAATACAAGGAAAGACAGTCGATCATCAAAATGAAGATCAAAGCCTACGTCTTAGACATCCGCGATGAGTTCAAATTCAAAAGTGAAATGACCGAGATCGTGATCAAGAAGTTGTTGGAAGAAGGGGTTTTGAAGGGGTAGATATGAACGCATTGCAAATGCGATCGAGCGGGGGCAGCAGATAAGCAGTTTGGTACATTGCTCGCGATTGTTAGCAATTGTTATTGATAGTCTTCTTCAGTCCATCTGTCATCTAAAAATAGATTGGTTAGTTTACCATCAATATCGCCGTAAAATATTGTTGTGTCCGAAGATATGGTCAACCATGAACCAGAGTTAATGCTGAATTTAAAGTTGTTCTCGTTCTGGTTAAGTATTCCGTTCACGTAGCATGGATATTGACCAAATTCGTAGTGCCATTGACTTCCGTTGATTGGAATAAGAAGTTTCAATATTTGTTCGATATCAGACTCCGAAAGTTTCCATTCATTACATGCGGAATCAGTAAGTTCATATTCATTCGAATGCTCAAACCTTACAATTTGAAATTCATCGTTCGGCTCAAATCTAAATGCATTATTAGAAATGTTAGTTTGCTCTTTCTTAGGTGTTTTCTGTTGTGAAGTCTTATTCTGTGTATTACAAGAACTTAAAATTATCAGAAGTATTAGAATTCTAGCTTTATGCATGAATTGTATGCTAACATTTGTACTATTCTTAATTCTCAGAAGGGCTGCTCCTCAAGGATAGGAAGTTTTGGAATGAGATCAAAGATAGAGACAGTAGAATCCGAAGGAGATGGCCACGTCGTTGGACTAATTCTTTATAATAGGAAGATACTGCAAAACTCCTCGCCATGACGTGGTGAAATAGGCCTCGGATGTTAAAAGTAAATAATCAATCTTATTTAACGTCATGGCGAGGCATGCTATTTGATGCCAATCAAATGGACAACGCGGCAATCTTAGAAACTTTTGGCACTTCCTTTCTCCCACCAGTTGTACGATCTATTTGGCTAAGTTCAGCAGCCGCCACATACAGTTACAGCAATATCAGCAGCGAATACTTCTGAAACGAAACCTGCAAGGTTTTAAAAACCTTACAGGTTTAATCAATTTAAAGGGAGAATAACGCAATAATTGGGGCAAGGACTCTATGAGACTAAAAAACCTTAACAGCCGTATTCCTTGTTGCGCCTTCTCGGGTCTTCACTATTTCGAAGTCTACCATACCAAGAACCAAGCCCTCTTCCGTGATAACCTCCACTTCCCATCGTCCCGGCTTGACCCAATGTTTGTAGGTATAACCGCGATAGCCGTCCGTGCGTCCTCCTCGTACATTGATGCCAATGTCCTCTACTACTTCCCATTCTTCTAAGCTGACATTGTACCATTTCCACCGATGATAGACCTCTTTCTCCAAATTAGTCGGGGCAAAAATGGAAGTGAAGACGTAAACCTTCTCGTTCGGTCGCCAAAGTAATTTCAGACGGTGTGCCCGCCAGAAGACATGCCATTCGTCTTTTTCGTAAAGCACTGAATACTTACCGTCTTCATATTTCACCTGATGACCTACTAATCCACTCTTAAGTGCCAAAGGAACGGGTGGAATTAACTTGAAAAAATAGAAAACATAAATGAGCGAATAAATGCCCACAACCAAACTCAGCAGTTTACCCAAGTGCACCTGCCTTCTGGTACTAGCACTTCGTAGATAGACTTTTCGAACAAGCGCCAAAGTACACGCCATGCTGATCAGACCAGAAACCACAAACACCACTGTATTCATCTGCTTGATAAATACAGGAATCATAAAAGTAAAAAAGGTGAAGCTGATAAAGCTGTAGACGCTAAACTGCAGATATTTATTGGACAATTTCCTTTTCAGAAATTCATTGGTAATGAATAGAATGACTATAATGCTGAAAAAAGAAACCGTCTTGGACAGCGACACACTTCGTGAAAAATAGATCACATAGGCACTCGATAAAGCGCCAAAGAAAAACTGAATAGCCAAGGGGAAGTATTCTTCAAATCGCTCTAGAAAGGTGTTCTTCCATCTGCCATCTTCTGCCAGATTGAAAGCATAAATCATAAATGAAAGGGATGACATATGCAGGCACAGCATAGTCAAGTCATACGCTCGATCGATGCGACCTAAGGTTAATGAATCGAAAACAAAACCGCCTATAAAGAAAACAATAGGCGCATACTTTTTGTTCCTGATGAGATATTGTCCGGAAGTACTATTTCGAATTCTGGTTACTACTTTATTCATTCAGTTGTGAAGAGGCGTAAATATAAGTGAATACTGTTGGCGATACCGATCAATTAATAGCCGCAAACACAAGTATATCAAAGTCTATTCGACTAACAAAAATCCAACCATTCCAAAGGAATTGTAGTCAATCCCCATTAATTTAAGACATTAACTTTTTCAAAAATGAAATACTACGATCCCCAAACGCTCTCTTTCCTTTTGTCAGAAGTTCATCACTTGGATGAATTGCTACAAGCTGACCGATTTGCTGCTTATGACAAGGCCTCTATTGATTTATTGCTCGATGCAGTGAAAGACTTTAGTGATACGGCGCTCTTCCCATACATTCAGGAGATGGATGAGAAGCCTTGCGTGTTCAAAGATGGAAAGGTGACGGTTCATGAGCAATTTGGCCCTATTCTGAAAAAAGCGGGAGAAATGGGATTGGTCAGTGCGGCCATGAATGAGGAAGACAATGGCTTGCAAATGCCGATGCTCGTCGTCAATGCTTTGTATTTCATTATGGAAGCTGCAAATAATCACGTCACAGGATATCTAGGCCTTACCGCCGGCGCGGCCAACGTCATTCTGACTTTCGGATCTGAAAAATTGAAACAAAAGTATGTCCCCAAGATGCTCACTATGGAATGGGGCGGCACAATGTGCCTCACCGAACCCCAAGCAGGCAGCTCTTTGTCAGACATTACTTCTTCGGCTAAGCCATTGGACGATGGCTCCTATTCCATCAAAGGTCAAAAAATATTCATTTCCGCGAGTGATCATCAGTTTTCTGATAATTTCATTCATCTGGTGTTGGCTCGAATTGACGGCGCTCCAGCAGGCACCAAAGGCATTTCTTTGTTTGTAGTTCCACAATATCATGTGAATGACGATGGATCTACGGATGATTACAACCATGTGGATGTAGTCGGCGAATTCGTGAAGCTTGGTCAACGCGGATACTGCACCAATCATTTGGCCTTTGGGGATAGTGGTGAAAGTGTCGGGTATCTCATCGGCGAAGCCAATCAAGGGCTCAGCTATATGTTTCAATTGATGAATGAGGCCAGAGTAGCCACAGGGCGCATGGGCACTGGTATTGCTTCGGCGGCCTACTATGCTTCTTTGCAGTATGCCAAGGAACGCCCACAGGGACGTAAGCTACAAAGCACTGGCAAGAAAGATCCTTCCGTGGAGCAAACCCTTATCATTAATCATCCGGATGTGAAACGCATGTTATTGCATCAAAAGGCTATCGTAGAAGGCTGTTTGAGTTTGATTTTGCAATGTTCTTATTACCTGGATCAGCATGTCATTTCCGAAGGTGAGGAAAAAAAGAAATACCACCTGTTGACAGAAATTCTTAACCCTGTTGCCAAGACCTACCCTTCTGAAGCTGGCAAGGATGCCGTGGATATAGGACTACAAGTCCTTGGTGGCTATGGCTACATGATGGATTTCATCTCACAGCAATACCTCAGGGACATTCGAATTATATCGATTTATGAAGGCACTACAGGCATACAATCCCTCGATCTAATGGGACGAAAAGTAACGATGCATGATGGTGCAGCCTTAAAGCTTTTAGCTAATGAAATAGAAGAGACCATTAAATTGGCTATAAGCAAAGAAGAATTGAAAAGCTATGCCACGACGCTCGGAGCAAACGCCCAACTCATTCAAACTACCTTAGGTCATTTGGTTCCATTTGCCATGAAAGGCAACCATGAGAGATATCTGGCCGACGCTACGATTTTTATGGATTTATTCAGTACGGTGGTAATCGGCTGGCAATGGCTGAAGATGGGACTGGCAGCTTTAAAGCAAAATGACGCCAACTTTAAAGCAAGCAAACTCCACACGCTGGATTATTTCTACAAGTACGAAATGTCACGCTGCAAAGGCCTGCATAAGACGATCTGTGATGACTCAGAAGTGACTATAAAGATGAATGAGGAAATGTTTTGATCATCCTACTCTTTTTAAATGATATTGGACATCCATCTCTTTGTTTTGTAGACGAAGTTCCCTACCCCAAAACCAGACATCCCAAAGTGTATCATCTCTTTCGAAAATCACTTTGTGATGACGCGTGTTGATTGCCGACTTTCCCTGATCCATAATGCCTTTTTCATCTGAAATGATGTAGTTTCCAGCTTCGTCGATAGTCATGAAAGTTTCGGGCATTTTTTCTGGTACTCCTTCTTTCATCATCAAAAACATTTCCCACTTACCAATCACACGCTTTTCAAATTCATCAAAAGTTGGGATTTGATCTACGAGAACAAACTTCAACTCGATCCTTCTGTTGATTTCGTCTCTACCAGCTAAAAGCAAATGATCCTTGACTCGTTTGGCTTTCCAATCCGAATTAAACCACCCTTTGGCATCTGTACCTTGAAAGTGGATTTTGCTCTCTCCGAGTTGATACACACCGCTCATGTCGCCGGTGGTTCTGGAGACGGCATAGCTACCATGGGGATCTATCTGCAAGTAAGTGGCCTCGCCAGCTACCATTATTTTGTCTCGAAGCGCAGACTCTAATTCCCATAGGCCTATGAGGTCTTCTTTTTGAAGGGGTTGACAACTCAAGATTGCAAGAAGCAAGAATATACTGAAGTTTCTCATAGTTGATGATTACTAATCTCTAAACTAAGCAATCGATGTTATTAACACCAATCACAACCTTTTCAATTTCTCTGCGTTATTTTGTTTATAATATAAACTACTTTATAATTACGTCATGAAAGAAGAACTATCACATACAGAAAGCTTAAAGATCATCAATGAGATGATTACAGAGGCCAAAAACAACTATGAACAAAGCGGCAGCTTTTATTTCTTGTTGTGGGGATGGGTGGTCATGATCGCCAACCTTGGACATTTCATACTAGACAAATACACTTCATTCGAGTATCCGTTTATCTTCTGGGCTTTAACCATTCCTGCGGGTATCGCAGCGGCATGGTATAGTTCAAAACAAAAGAAGGAAGCCCAAACAACCACACACTTAGCCAGATTATATGGCGAGGTATGGGCAGCGCTCGGCGTTTGTCTGATTTTATCTCTGTTTTTTATGTCTAAAATCAACTACAATCATTCGGCCGTGATACTGATGTTGGCCGGAGTTGGAACTTATCTATCTGGTCGCATGCTCAAATTCAGGCCTTTGGTATTTGGTGCCATTGCCCTTTGGGCATCTGCTATTGTTTGTTTCAATCTACCCATGACAGATCAATACCTGGTGGGTGCCATTGGCATTTTATTGGGTTATCTGATTCCTGGTTATCTATTGAAATCAGCTGAAAAATGAAAGGATTCAGTCCACTCGATCCACTGTTACATTCCCAACTCCGACTGGCGGTGATGAGTTTACTTATCAGTTTGGAGTCGGCAGATTTTACTTTTATCAAAGAAAAAACTGGCGCCACAGCTGGAAATCTCAGCGTGCAGATCGACAAGCTATCTACGGCAGGATATATCGAAGTAACCAAAAGCTTCAAAGGCAAAAAGCCATTAACCACCTGCAAGATTACCAAGGACGGGATTTCCGCTTTTGAGAATTATGTACAGGCATTAAAGAATTATATAGAATAACCATAAACACCATAATCATGAAAACTAAAATCATAATAACCATTCTTGGCTTAATGCCAATGTTGACAATTGCTCAACCTGATTTTTCGCAACAGGCCAAACAAAAACTAGCAGCACTCGACCTCATGGTTGGAAACTGGGAAGGCACCGGATATTTGATCACACCTACAGGCAAAGAGGCTTCCAAGGTCACTGAAAAAATTCAATACAAACTAGATAAAACTGTAGTGGTGGCCGAAGGAAAAGGTGTAATTACACTCGAAGATGGTACCGAACAGGTAGTACATAACGCCTTAGGTGTGATCTCTTTCAACCCTTTCACCAAGCAATACCAAATGAATTCTTTCATATCGAAAGGCATGAGTACACAGGCCAAGTTTGAGATCAAAGATGCGAACAATATGGTCTGGTGGATCGAAGCCGGCCCCTCCACCATTCGCTACTCATTGACCATCAAGGATGGCACCTGGACTGAAATAGGCGAGCGATCCATGGACGGCGAAAACTGGCAACAGTTTTTTGAGATGAGTTTGAAGAAGGTGGGGTAAATAATAGATGATCTCATAATTCAGAGATGCTTCACAGCATAAAATGCTTGAAGGGTGCTACTTTTCAAGCATTTTATTTAACTCTATAATCATTTCATCAATTTCAACAATGGTATTCTGAATATGATCTAAGGTTGAATCACTCGATTCATTTTTTTCTCTTTCGAATTTCAGTAATTTATTTAATCCAAGAAGTCTTGAAACTGGCCCTCTGAGGTTATGAGATGTATAAAAGGCAAAGTCCTTAAATTTGTTTAAGCTGATTTCATTATCCTGAATTAGTCTCTTTTCATTTGTAATGTTTAATGCAATAACAATCCGAGCATCTTTGCCTCGATAAGTTGTCCAGTCAGACGATATTTCAACATCTATTATTTCGCCATTTTTGAGTTGATGTTTCCATTCTCTACTACTCCATTTTTTTCGCTTATTTGTTTTAAAAAAATGTTCAAGCCTTTGAACCTCTTCTTCAGGGCGAATATCAAAAATCGTTAATTTTAAAAACTCCTCCTTTGAATACCCATAGTTGCTAATGGCTGCGGTGTTCACATCCAAAAAATAATATGAATCCATATCATAGACCCACATTGGAATCGGGCTATCCAAAAACAACTGCTGATAGTTGATTTCACTTTGTTTTCTTCTTTGTTCTTCTTTGTTCTTTAGCTTAATTATATAGGCTTGGGCGATGTACGAAGCGACAGAGGAAACATATAATTCCTCGCTTTTTTTCCATTCTCTTTTTTCAGCTATCTGCTCCAAACATATAATACCAAACAGTTTGCCTTGAATAGACACTTGCACATCCAACATAGATTTTATGTCAAATGCATCTAGATAATTTTCCTTAAACTCTCTTGTTCGTGGATCCTCTGCGGCATCCTCAGCCAGGATGGCCAATTCATTCTTGAATGCCTCAAAATAATTTGGAAAGTCTTTCCTCAATAAAATTTCCCCAGACGTTTGATTGTTAGCATTTCGATCAAACAACAATTCGTTAAAAATCAACTCATTCTCAGCATCATAAGACCAAAAACTAGCCCTCGAAACCTTTAGCTCATTTGATAATACATGAATAGCCTGATCAATAAATAATTCAAACGAACCATTTATTAAATTCTCTGATCGAGACAATCCTAAAAGACTTTGATATTGATCTAGTTGAAGTTCCACACTGCAATGCTCAAAAGGTTAGGTATTCAACTCTAATATAATCAAAGAGGTTCAGAAATTGTCACCCCATGAAAAGCATTTTTCTCAATAAGTAATGAATCATCAACAGATTGAAAGTCACAAAAAAATGGTCTCCTACTCCGTAAATAACGTTAATTGCTAAGATGACTCGCTACAATAAATACAACGGTTAGCTACAATCCATAGATCTGAGTATCTCGACTAATCTTTAGATAATCAACTTGATTTTTAAACAACCAAATTCCTAACCTTCGCCGATTGCAGAAATCGCTTGTACCAGCGACCCGAGTCCTTTATAATTCGCTCCTGAGTTTCGAAATCAGTATGAATGAGGCCAAAGCGTTGGGTGAAGCCTTCCGCCCACTCGAAGTTGTCGAGCAGTGTCCAGATGAAGTAACCCGTTACATTCACGCCTTCTCGTTGCGCTTTGAGTACTTGGTTAAGATAGGACTGCACAAATTGGATTCGATCCAGGTCTTTGATTCTACCCTCTATTACTTTTTCAGGAAACGCCACACCATTTTCTGTAATCACCAATTCCTTCACGCCCTCATAGGCATCAAATTTCTTTAGCACTTGGTAGATCGACTGGGGATATACTTCCCAATTCATCGTGGTCAACGGTACTTTTCGCTCGTCTGCATTCACGATCTGACCTTTCATATATGGGATCATCCAATTGGCCTTTACCACCTCACGGGTGTAATTCTGCACACCTATAAAATCAAAATCGAAATGCATCAAACTTTCGTCATGTGGCAGCATGTACTTCTCTACTCGCTTGGCAATCGGTAGGTCATCCAGCGGATACCCCAACCCAAGTGCAGGTTCAATAAACAGGCGATTGAGCAGCGCATCGAAGCGATTCGCTGCCGCCACATCTTTTTCGTCGCCGGTCAGCGGGTCGATGTGTGAGCACGAAAAGGTGGTACCTATTTTCGCATCCTCTAGTTCATTTCTAAGAATACGTGCGCCCAAACTTTGACAAAGCGTAGCATGGTGCATGGCCGACAGGAAATTACTCATCCCCTTTCTCCCGGGCGCATGATAGCCCAAGAAGTAGCCTGCTCCGGTAAAAACCATAGGCTCATTGAGCACCATCCAATGGGTGACTCGGTCTCCAAAACTCCTCGCACAAAGTGTAGCAAATTCTTCAAACCAATTCAAAATCTCACGATTCGTCCAGCCGCCCTGGTCTTCTAGTACTTGCGGTAAATCCCAATGATAAAGCGTGACCCAAGGGATTATATTCCGCTCCAAACAAGCATCGATAAGTCGATTGTAAAAATCAATTCCTGCTTGATTTACTTCGCCTATGCCATTGGGCAAAACGCGCGACCAGGAGATTGAAAATCGATAATTGGGGATTTGCATTTCCTGAATCAAATCCAGGTCATTTTCGAAATGCTCATAGAAATTGCAGCCTACATTGGCATGACTGCCATCTTTTATTTTAGAACTGTTTTGCACGAACTTGTCCCAGATAGACATGCCCTTGCCGTGTAAATTGTGCGCTCCTTCGATTTGGTACGCGGCAGTGGAGACTCCCCAATGAAAGTCTTCACCAAAATCAAACTTAGAATATCCCACTCGTTAAGATAATTTCAATTTCAAAAAAGAGAAAAGGCCAGGTTTTGTGATCACAGGGGCCAGTTGCGATTGGATGTGCTCTTCCAATACTTTGTCCACGATAAATTGCGTTTCATCCGGAAAGTGAACCGGCACATGCTGATCAGATTTCACCCACTTCCGAATGTTCTTTACATTTTTCTTATTGAGCTTTTTGATCACCGGCACGCCCAAGTCTTTCAACCCTTCGGCATTGAAGTGCTGCTCGTATTGGCGCTTCATTGGTATCACCAACAATTTTTTATTCAAGTACAACGCCTCTGCAGGAGTTTCAAAACCTGCTCCACATAGCACCCCTGTAGCAGAGGCCATGCTTTTGCTAAATCGCTCGGCATGGATGGGTTCTATTTTTACGTTGCCAACTTCGTAAGCCTCTTTGGTGTGTTTGGAGAATACTTGCCACTCTGCACGTTTTACCTCAGACAACACTTTGATCAATTTCTTGTCGCCATAGGCTGGCAGATAAACCGTATAGTGCCCTTCGTCAGACATCTCCTGTTCTCGGATTTCGGTGCGGATGATCGGCGTGAAAATATTGTCGTCGTATTTTCTAAAATGAAAACTATAGTAGCTATCGCAGGGTGCGTAAAATTTGAGCACCGCCCACCCCATCGGGTCACTATGCTTCGGTACAGGGACCTTTTTTGAGCGTAGCGCACTTTGGTGGCTTACGCCAATACATTTCACACCTTTCAGCCTACAGGCCCAAGCAGAGATCGGTTCGAAATCGTTGATCACCAGATCGTAGTCTTTGACCGGACAACTTTTGATTTCATTCCAAACGCGTCTTATACGATTGGCCTTGTAAGTCGCCAACATATCTACGCCTCCGCCTTTGCCAAAGATGAAACTCATGCCCTTGTAGGCATACTTCACCGGAAAAGGCAAATCGATATCGGCCTGTACGCCACTGATCAAGATATCGACATGCGCCCGTTTCATGAGCGCTGGTATCACGTCTTTAGCACGGCTCAAGTGGCCATTGCCAGTGCCTTGTATCGCATATAGTATTTTCATTTTCTGAATCGTTTAGTTTTTTGGTGCTACGATCAGCATTTCTTGAAGCATCTTACTGTACAGCTCTTTCGGTGAAAAATCTGAATGATAGTCCACTTCATGTAGCTCTTCTGACCCATCGGTCTGGCAAACAAATTCTTCATCAGAGTATTTATAGATCGACCACTCGCCTTTTTTGTATTCGAGTGAGGAAAGATTCTCGATCCAATCGCCGGAATTCAAATAAGTCACATGGCCGTGCTCTGTTTCGTAGTCCTTGATTTCGGGATGATGAATGTGCCCACACATCACATATTTGTAGCCGTTTTCGGCAGCTATAGTCGTGGCCGTTTCTTCAAACTTGTTGATGAACTTTACAGCGCCTTTCACACTGTTTTTTACTTTTTTGGATAATGAGATTCTTCCTTTTCCAAAAAATTCGCTGATGGCATTGACCACCTGATTGATCAAAATCAAAGTATCATAGCCTATCGCGCCAAGCTTAGTTAGCCAGCGGGAGTGCTGCATGGTCACGTCGAACACATCACCATGAAAAACCCATACCTTCTCGCCTTCTAGCTCTAGCACCAGCTTGTTTTGCAATCGAAAAGATCCGACTTTGAACCCTTCGAACTTTCGAAGCATTTCGTCGTGATTGCCCGTGATGTAGTGCATTTTCACTCCTTTCGACATCCATTTGAATAGGTGGCTCACCACCTTCATGTGGCTCTTGGGCCAATAGCGTTTGCTAAACTGCCAAATATCAATAATGTCTCCGTTGAGAATGACCTGCTTGGGGGAGACGCTGCGCAGGTAGTTGAGAAGCTCCTTGGCGCGACAGCCATAGGTGCCTAAGTGGATATCCGATAAGACCAGAATATCTACTTTCCTTTTTCGAGGCTTGCTGCTCTTCATTTGGTTTTGAATGGAGAGTGCAATGGCCTAATTAAGTTTAAAAGGAGGTTTAGGGTCAGCACTTCTACGAAATGCTGCATCGCGTTAAAAACTCTTGTCTTTGGTCTTTTCCAATTGAAAGACAACTTAGGACTAGACAAGGACAGGCCCGGTTTTAGTTGTGTCGTAATCATCATCTGCTTTTTACAAAAAAAGCCTACGACTATTAACTCCTGATTGTCAGAGGACTATCCTTTTATTAAGTATTGAAGGGTTTTATTATGGTAATTTTATGAGGTACAGGGTTTGTGTTAAGACAACATTCTTTGAAACGTCATTGCGAGCGAAGCGAAGCAATCTCATCATTTTATTGGACTAGTGTAATAAAATGCAGTATAAGGCGGCAAGAGCGATCGAAATTTAATTGACGTCATTGCGAGGCGGGCGATTCGATGGTAATCGAATGCACAACGTGGCAATCTCGTGAATTTATTGTATTCGTGAGGTTGTAGGCAGTAGAAGGCCGATGGGGATTGCCACGTCAATTATTAACAAACCTATAAGGTTTTCAAAACCTTATAGGTTTCCGCGGATGATCTCCAAAACCAACTCCTTAGACAAAGGCCGTCCATTGGCTCTGGCTTTGATGTCTTCGAAAGCAAATCGGAAGTCGCAGCCAGCTTTCCACTGATCGCAGCCATAGGCAGTCTGGCCACGGATGATCGTGCCTTTGCCACACTTAGGACAGGGCGGCATATCAGCTTCCGCCTTCTTAGGCTTGGGTGATTTGTTTTCGAATTCAATACCGAAAGTATCAGTCAATTTCAAAACACCTTCTACTTTCTGTCCATCCAAAACGAATCCTTTGATCTTAGTGGTTGCCTTTTTCTCCAAGAGCCGTTGGACTTGTTTTTCGGTGAGCTTCTTCTCCATGTAGACTAGAGGCAGTCGCAAGTCACAGCCTTCCTTCCAGCCACTACAGCCGTAGGCCGATTGCCCTTTCAGGATATTACCTTTGTTGCACTTCGGGCAAGGCATACCTACCAGCCCGGCCTTGTTCTTGGCTGCTGGTTTTTTAGACTTGCTCAACGACACGGGTTCGAGTCTGGGTTTACCCGTTTCCATGCGTACTTCATACACCAGCTCGTCTACCATCTTTTTCATATTGATAATAAAGTCACGCGCACTGAATGCGCCGTCTTCTATCTCTTTGAGCTGCTTCTCCCATTGCCCAGTGAGTTCGGCGGACTTGAGCAATTCATTTTGAATGGTATCTATCAATTGAATACCCATGGGTGTGGGTATCACTTGTTTTTTTCGTCGTTGGGTATATTTTCTTTTGAAAAGTGTTTCGATGATATTGGCACGAGTAGACGGACGGCCAATGCCGTTGGCTTTCATCAGATCCCTAAGTTCATCGTCTTCTACTTGTTTGCCGGCCGTTTCCATCGCCCGTAGCAGCGACGCTTCGGTATAAAACTTAGGTGGTTTAGTAGTCTTCTCTATAAATGACGGTTCGTGCGGGCCGCGCTCGCCTTTTTCGAACGATGGCAGAATGTTGTCGTCGTCTTCTTTGTTTTCTTCGTCTGAATCGTCGTCGTCCTTTTTCTTCTTTTCTTTTGGGAATAATACTCGCCAGCCTTCTTCTAGGATTTCTTTCCCCTTGGCCACGAACTTCACCTCCTCTACTTCCGCACTTACTTGTGTTTTGGCCACCTGACAATCCGGATAAAAAACAGCCAGAAATCTTCTTACTATAATATCATAAACCTTTCGCTGATCAGCATTAAGTGGCTTTTCTTCTCCAGTAGGGATAATGGCGTGGTGATCAGTAACTTTTTTGTCATTGAATACTTTGGTCGACTTCCTGATTTTTCCGCCAAGGATCGACACGGTAAATGACGCATACTGTGTCAACCCCTTCAATATGCCAGGAATTTTCGGGTACATGTCGTTCGGCAGAAAAGTGGTATCCACCCGTGGATAAGTCACCACCTTCATCTCATAAAGCGTCTGTACCAGTTTCAAAGTTGCCTCAGCCGTGAACCCGAACTTATTATTGCAATACACCTGCAGTGCGGTCAAATCAAAAAGTTTTGGGGCGTATTCCTTGCCTTCTTTCTTTTCAATGTCTGTGATCACTAGGTCTTTTCCGGAGATCTGAACCAACAGTTTTTCTCCTTCCTCTTTTTGCTGAAACTTGCCTTCCGGGGAACTGAATTTCGAATCTCTATAAAGGGTTTGTAATTCCCAATAAGGTGTAGGTTTGAAATTCTCAATTTCATAATGGCGATTAACCAGCATAGCCAAGGTCGGAGTTTGTACGCGACCGATGGACAGTACCTGTTTGAATCCGCCATACTTCAGTGTGTACAAGCGAGTTGCATTCATCCCTAACAGCCAATCACCGATGGCTCTTGAACTACCCGCGTAATACAGATTGTCAAATTCCTCGGCAGGTTTGAGCTGATCGAAACCTGTTTTGATTGCCTCTGTGGTCAGTGAAGAAATCCAGAGTCTTTGTACTTCGCCTTTGTACTTTGCCTGCTTGATCACCCAGCGCTGGATGAGCTCCCCTTCTTGCCCGGCATCCCCACAGTTGATCACTACATCGGCTTTGTCGAGCAGCCCCTTGATCACCTTGAACTGTTTCTTCACCCCACCATCGTCCATGACCTTGGTTTCGAATCTTTCGGGCAGCATGGGCAGGGTATTCAAATCCCAACGCTTCCAATGTGGTTTATAATCTTCTGGGGGATAGAGTGTGCAGAAGTGTCCGAAAGTCCAGGTGACTTGGTAGCCATTGCCTTCGAAGTAGCCATCTTTTCGATCCTTGGCGCCTATCACCTGAGCGATTTCCTTGGCAACACTGGGCTTCTCGGCGATACAGACTTTCATGGATGGGTTTAAGCTGTTATGCTAATGAAATTTTCTAATTGAATTTCAAATTAAGTCAGATTGAGATTAAGAACCAGTCTATCCGCAACACTTTTTATATTTCTTTCCACTACCACAAGGACAGGGGTCGTTGCGATGAACTTTCTTCATAAGGTCCACTTCTTTAGGATTGATTTTTCCATCAAGGTAAAACCATTTACCCTCTTCTTTTTGAAAATTCGAACGCTCGTGATGGACGTGATTTTTACCTTTTGCATCAGTGAAATAAGCCTTAAACTCAACTACACCAATAGTATCAGAAACACTGCCGTGTTCCTCACTGATGATTTCCAGTTTCGTCCAGGTGTTTTCTTTAGACCATTGTTCGATTCCCTCAATCTTGTATTCCGAGCGATGCTTTTGATGCGTAGAATCATAGAGGTATTGAGCCTCTCCAATACTGTACGCTGTATATCTGGATTTCATCAATGCCAAAGCCGTATGAGCTGATTGATTTTTTATGATTGGAATGCAGCAGTCTTCGAGTGGTTTTCCTGATCCGCAAGGGCATGGTACTTGTTTCATATTTGGCAAAATTAAACCGATATGGTTTTAGAAACCTTATAGGTTTGGTATCTTAAATAAATGAAAAAACTCATCACAGCTGAAGATGTACTATCGGAATTGAAAAAAATGGCTGACCCAGAAAAGGTCATTTCCAAAGAGAAAAAATTCGGAATTACTACATCGAATAGTCTAGGCATTTACATTAAAGACCTAAAGGCCTTAGCTAAACAGGTTAAGAAAAGTGATGAACTGGCTTTTGAGCTTTTTGAGTCTGATGTATATGAAGCCAAGGTATTAATCCCTTTTTTTTTCAACCCTAAGTCCATCACCCCTGAACTAATTGAACAATGGATTGCCAGCTTTAATACTTGGGAAATATGCGACACCTATTGCATGAGTTTTATGGGGCAAAGTCAGTATGCTTACGACAAAATTTTTGAATACGTTAATCACAAAAATGAATTTCAAAAACGTGCTGGCTTCGTACTCATGGTAGGTCATCACTTTGGTCATAAGAATGCACCTAACACAGACTTCGAAGCATTTCTTCCAATAATCAAAAGCCAGGCAACAGACGAACGAAATTTTGTAAAAAAGGCAGTGAACTGGGCGCTTAGGACTATTGGTAAAAGAAATAAAGATTTGAATAAATTGGCTTTGACTACTGCCCATGAAATTCTTACGCTAGATTCTAAATCCGCACAATGGATCGCTAAAGACGCCATCAAAGAATTAGAATCACCAAAAGTGAATATTCAGGATTATCCACGCTCCATTTACCGACCTAAATAACCGTCCGTGTATTTGTGGGTTTAATTTCTGTTTTTCGACCCTCACAATCAACCATTCGTGTAAAACAGACATAAGTTTTATTCTTGATTCGTTCACTTTATAACCAAACTCAAGATTACTACTCATGCTAAAGAACTACCTTTTGGTTGCCATCCGCAGCCTACTTAGAGACAAATTTTACAGTTCCATAAATATTTTAGGACTGGCTCTGGGAATTACCTGCAGTTTATTGATTATGATTTACATCAGTGATGAACTGAGTTATGATCGCATGCATAGTAAAGCTGATCGCATTTATCGTATCAATGAATTTATGGAAGACGAAAGTGGTGGTGAAAGGTCATCCAGTCTTCCTTTTCCTGTTGGACCCACTCTAGCGACAGAATATCCATCGATTGTAGAAACTCAAGTTCGACTTTTCGACTATCAATCGCCTACATTAATGGTCGAAAACAAAAAAACCAATAAGGCTTTCAACGAAAGGCGGATGTTCTTTGCCGACTCTACATTTTTTGATGTATTCGATTTTGAATTGATCAAAGGAGACAAAAACACAGCACTGGATGGCCCCAACGATTTACTAATTACGGAAACGATGGCCAAGAAATACTTTGGCAATGAAGATCCTATTGGGAAAATTCTTCGCTTTCAAAATGAAAGAGATCTCATCGTGAAAGGTATTTTGGCCGATACACCACACAATACACATTTCCAATTTGACTTTATTGGGTCCATGGGCTCAGTACGTCAGGGATTTGGCGGAAGACTACCACGTACCTGGTACTGGAACCCCTGCTGGACCTATCTGGTGCTAAAAGAGGGAGCTACAGCCAGTAACTTGGAATCCCTTTTCCCAGATTTTATTGTCAAGTTCTTTCCTGATTTTATGCAAGGTGACGTGGTGTTGAAACTTCAGGCACTCACTGATATTCATTTGACCTCCGACCTCGAATTTGAAATCCAACCCAACAGCAGCGAAAACAATGTATATGTATTTTCTATCATCGGGGTCTTGATTCTATTTATTGCATGCTTCAATTATATGAATCTTTCGACTGCAAAATCAGCCAAGCGATCCAAGGAAGTAGGCATTCGAAAAACCTTAGGAAGTAAAAAAAGATATCTGATTTCACAGTTCTTACTCGAGTCAATCGTAATTACGGGAATTGCTGTATTGGTATCCTTGATATTATTCTGGCTGATCCTTCCCTCTTTCAATGCCTTCACAGAAAAGTCAATTGGGTTTGTCATGCTGCTACAACCAAAAATTTTGCTTGGCTTGCTGGGGGTGGTAATGTTTATAGGCATTGGTGCAGGTATCTATCCGGCATTCATACTAAGTTCATTTTCCATTACCAAAGGACTCAAAGGCACGCAAAAAGGCAGCAGCAGCCGACTACGTCAGACCTTAGTGATCATACAATTTAGTATATCGATTATCATGATCATTGGTACTTCAGTGGCAGTAAATCAGCTAGATTTTTTGAGGCAGAGTGATACTGGGTTTGATAAAGAACAAATTCTATATATCTCTGCTCAACGTACTCCGATGGTACAACGATACGAAGCCTTTAAAAAAGAAATTACCAGACATACAGACATCCAAAATGTAACAGGCGTAGTAGATGCGCTTGGAGCCAGGCATCAAGGAGACAACTTCAGATTTGAAGGCATGGAGCGATCCACCTTGTTCTCAGTTTTTTGGCCTATGCACGATTTCTTTGAGACATTCGGGCTGAATGTTGTGCAAGGCAGGGCGTTTAAAAAGAATATTCTATCCGATGATACCGCAGCAGTGGTGATCAACCAAGCGATGTGTCGCAGAATGAATTGGCGTGAAGACGAAGCGATCGGAAAAAGCTGTGAATACAACAACCGACAGGGAAAGGTAATTGGGGTAGTAGAAGATTTCAATTTTGCATCGAAGCACCGAAATATAGAACCATTGGTCATACAACCTCGGAATGACCCGAGAAACTTCAACTTTCTGGTGAAGTACGTAGCGGTCAAAATGAATACAAAGAATATAAAAGAAACGCTCGCTTTCGTAGAGGGCAAATGGAACGAGTTTGCTCCTGGCTGGCCATTCGACTATTTCTTCTTGGAAGACGAATTGAACACCCTTTACAAGGATGAAGACAAGTTGAGCAAAGTCGCCAGTCTCTTCTCTGGATTGGCCATTGTAGTAGCTTGTCTTGGCTTGTTTGCCTTAGCTTCATTTACCGCCGAACAACGCAAGAAAGAAATTGCTGTACGGAAGGTTTTGGGCAGTACGGTTCCGCAAGTGGTTTTACTGCTTTCCAAAGACTTCACCAAACTAATTACGATAGCCTTTGTGATCGCATGTCCATTGGCCTACCTGTCTATTGATAGCTGGCTGGACAATTTTGCTTTTCGCATCTCGATGAATCCATTGATTTTTGTCTTAGCGGGAGTTTGCACCTTAGGTATTGCTCTCATCACCATCAGTCTGCAGTCCTACAAAGCAGCCTCAGCCAACCCATCGACCGTATTGAAATACGAATAAAGAAAATAGCATAGTTTGGTATAATGAGTGAAGCGCCCCGAGGAGTCGGGGTGCTTTTTACCGCTCAAACAATTCAGAAAACCCAAAACCCGCTTTTCAAGTTTAAGTTAGGCATGTAACCAAATCAATAACCTTGGACCTTCAATCAACACTCAACAATTGCAAATCACAAATAGAAGAAAAGCTGAACTGGGGGCCACATGACCAATGGCAAAATCAGGAGTTCGAAGAGCTAAGTCAGATTATTTTTAATAAAACCGGCGTCAACCTCAGTCATACCACACTCAAACGCGTATGGGGCAAGGTAAAGTATGACAATCAACCTAGCATCAGTACGCTGGATACTTTGGCTAAATTTTTGGACTATTCTAGCTGGTCTGCTTTCAAAAGAGCGCAAGAAACAAATCGATCCACAAAGAAATCTCAGTGGTCTTTTCAGAAATCCAAAAAGCCAGTTTCAATTATAGCAATGATTATTCTGCTAAGCTTCAGTAGTTGGTTTATAATTACCAACAATCTTGACGACCCTTCAGAATTATCGGCCAATTTGAACTTTGAAGCTTCTTATACCTCTAAAGGATTACCCAATACAGTTGTTTTTTCATTTGATGCTAGTAAAATTGAAGCTGATCAATTGGTCATTCAACAAAACTGGGATCAGAGAAGGCGAATTGAAGTCGATCGAAATCAGGCCACCGCAACTTCCGTTTATTACTACCCCGGATATTTCAGGTCCAAGTTTGTTGCTGACGAAGTGGTACTCAAGGAATCCGACGTATATATTCAAACTGAAGGCTGGATAGGCACAATCAATACCCAGCCCGTACCGATCTATCTCAATTCAAACGATTTAGCCAGAACTGAAAAGTTGGCCCTATCACCGAGTGGTGCTGTAAAACGTGATAAGGCGAACAAACCGGTCAGTTTTCATTATTACACGGCTCAAAAAAACATTTCAGGCAATAACTTTGATTTTGAAACTCGTATCCAGTATGCCAACGAAAATCAATCTTCAGCTTGTAAATATGCCAAGGTGGTTCTTCATTTTTCTGAAGGTGCGTTTTTAGTTCCTTTGGTCATACCAGGTTGTGTCGGTGAAATAAGCCTGATGGCCATGGATAATTTCGTATCTGGAAAAGAAAACGACCTATCCGCTCTTGGCGTTTCATTATCCGAATGGCAGCAGATTAACATATCCAGTCATAACGAGGTGTTAACCATCTCAATTGGTCATCAACTGCTATCGGTCCCATTCAAAAAAGAACCTGGATATTTAGTAGGTATTAGTTACCAATTTGATGGTCAAGGAGAGATAGACTACCTCACTTTGACCAATACCGAAGCTAGTTGGCAATTTGATGACAACTTTTGAAATTGAATTGACTGCAAATGCTGAAGAAAAACTGAGGGGAAATACAAATAAATCTGCCTAGGAAAGCATCTCATATTTGAGCATCTTATATTTGCCACAAAAAATATAAGCCTCATGCCCAATTCAGTCAAAATTGCCCCTTCCCTACTTTCAGCAGATTTTTCACGCCTCGGTGCCGATATTGAAATGGTGGAAAAAGGTGGAGCGGAAGTGATTCATTATGATGTAATGGACGGTCATTTTGTACCCAATCTTACCATAGGCCCATTGGTACTCAAAGACATTAGAAAATGTACTAAGCTACCGATCGATGTGCATCTCATGATAGAGAATCCAGATCAATACATTCCGGATTTCGCGAAAGCTGGTGCAGACTGGATAAGCGTGCACGTAGAAACCTGTCCACATCTTCACCGAACCATCCAATTGATTAAAGAATTGGGCAAAAAAGCAGGTGTAGTATTGAATCCTCATACGCCATTGAGCAGCATCGACGAAATCCTACCCGAAGTCGACTTTGTTCTGATCATGTCTGTAAATCCTGGTTTCGGTGGACAAAAGTTGATTCCTTCTTGCATTGATAAGATTGCCAAACTCAAATCCATTTTGAAAGAAAGAAACCTTGAGCATATCTTCATCGAAATCGATGGCGGGGTAAAACTGGACAATTTAAAAACTGTGATAGATGCCGGCACTGAGGTAGTCGTATCAGGCTCGGGCATTTTCAACACCAAAGATCCTATAGCCACTATCCAACAAATGAAGCAAGTTTAGTGTCCCCTTTGGGAATTGGTGATAAAGGATAATTTATTCTGACAAAACGCAATTCCTCCCATTTAATAATTCACTAAAATTGCAGTTCAATTTTTATAAGTATGAGTAGCGAGAAAGAAAATATAGAACGTCCAGTTTTGAATTTCATCGAACAGATGATAGAGAAGGATTTGGCAGAAGGAAAACACGACGGGAGAGTATTAACAAGATTCCCTCCTCATCCAAATGGATACTTGCATATTGGCCATGCCAAATCTATTTGCTTGAATTTTGGACTCGCTCAGAAATATAATGGTCAATGCAATTTGAGATTTGATGATACCAATCCTGAAAAAGAGGATATCGAATACATTAATTCGATCAAGGAGGATATCAAATGGCTTGGATTCAATTGGGACAATGAGTTTTATGCATCAGACTACTTTGATCAATTGTATGACTATGCCATCCAATTGATCAAAGATGGAAAGGCCTATATCGATGATAACTCAGCAGAAAAAATAAGCGAAGAAAGAGGGACACCGAACAAACCAGGCATCCTTAGTGAATATAGAGATCGACCTGTCGACGAAAACTTGGCGCTATTCGAAGCCATGAAAAATGGAGAAATAGAAGAAGGTAAACGAGTACTACGGGCCAAGATTGATATGACCTCTCCGATCATGCAAATGAGAGATCCTGTGATCTATCGAGTGAAAAAAGCCGTTCATCATCGCACAGGAGACAAATGGTGTATCTATCCTACCTATGACTTTGCTCATGGACAGTCCGATGCATTTGAAAAGATTACACATTCGCTTTGTACTCTAGAGTTTGCTTCTCACAGACCGCTTTACGATTGGTTTATCAAAGAACTAGACCTCTATCCATCTAAACAAACAGAGTTTGCGAGACTAAACTTGAGCTATACGGTAGTAAGCAAAAGAAAACTCAAAGAACTCGTAGAGAATGGTCATGTGGAAGGTTGGGATGATCCCCGTATGCCTACACTGGCTGCCATTCGTAGAAGAGGATATACCGCCGCTTCGATCCGTAACTTTGCATCGAAAATTGGCGTAGCGAAAAGAGATGGTGTGAGTGACGTAGCATTGCTGGAGCATAGTGTGCGTGAAGACTTAAATAAAAAAGCCAATCGGGTATTGGGTGTATTGGATCCAATCAAGTTGATCATTACCAACTATCCAGAAGGCGAAACTGAAATGTTGCCTGCAGTCAACAATCCTGAAGATGAATCTGCAGGAAAGAGAGAGATACCTTTTGGTAGAGAATTGTACATTGAGAAAGACGATTTCATGGAAGAGCCGCCTAAGAAGTTTTTCAGATTGGGGCCGGACCGAGAAGTTCGTTTAAAATATGCTTACATCATTAAATGTACTGGCTTTAAGAAAAATGGTGCTGGAGAAGTAATAGAAGTACATGCAGAATACGATCCTGAGACAAAAAGTGGTCATGACACCACCGGTAAAAAGGTAAAAGGCACCCTAGGTTGGGTATCAGCTGGACATGCTATCGAAGCTGAAGTGAGATTGTATGATCGTTTGTTTGCTACTGAGAATTTGAATGATATTGACGATGATTTTAAAAATCATTTGAATCCAAATTCGCTTACTATTAAGTCAAATGCAAAAGTAGAGCCGTCTGTTGGTGATATGGCTCCGAGTACGCAGTTTCAGTTTGAAAGATTGGGCTACTTCATAATAGATAAAGACTCATCTTCAAATAAGCCTAGAATCAACAGAACAGTAACCTTACGAGACAACTGGGCGAAGCAGAATAAGTAACAGCCGTAGTGTAATTCTTCTATTGAATTGTTTTTAGTTAAATTATCTATGAACAATTCAATAGAAGGCCTATGAAAACATACTACTTTCTCTTTTTTATCTACCTGAATCTTTCCGCATTTGGCCAGGAAAGTCCTTCACAAGATTGGATCAAAATATTGAGCTATGGAGCTGGGAATCAATCGGATGAAAAAAAAATATCTCTAGAGGAAGCCGCTCAGCGAACTGATCAATGCATCCCTACTGACTTTACTTATGCCAACCTCATCCTTAGCAACAATGATACAATTGAAAACGTCCTCATTAAATATGATTTCAATGAGATAGTGCTCCTAATCCGAATGGATAATCATGTGGTCGTTGGTGCGCCAAATGTAGTTCGAAGGATTCAATTTCAGAATTCTGAAACGCTTGAACTCATTAATGTTCAAGAACTTGGAAGAAGTTACGGTAGACGAGGTTTCTACTCTGTCTTATTGAAGAGCTCAGATAGTTATTTGCTTAAGTACGAATCCTTTGAACAAAGGGAAGCAATGCCAAATTCGAGTGTCTCCTCTACCGATGTTTATGCGCCTCAGGAAGAAGAACCAGAGTTCTCTTCAAAAGAAGAAATTCTGATAAGTAAAGATCAAGAGCTTTTTGTATTAGAAAACTTCAAGTCCAAAACATTACTGAAGTTTGATCAACAGAGCGCCCTTAAAACGTATATCAAAACTGAAAAACTCAAATTCAAAAATGAAGAAGACCTTAAAAAGTTTGCGAACTACTTCTGGTCTCTCTAACCTATCCGGTAGTTTGTAAATCAGGCTTTAAGTGACGCGATACTATCGAGGGAAGTTCCTCTCTGCTTGAAACTTGATCAACACCTCGCCTGATCAGCATTTGGTCTATGAATTCATCATTGGTATAGGTAACTGCCACTAATTCAATCTTTGGAAACCTAGCCTTAAACTGTTCAATACGATCAATGATACCCGGCGTATACACCGACAAATCAATAATCACCAATTGACGATCCATTAACGAATGAATGGACGATAAATCATCCACCACTCTGACTTGTAAATCCCTTCGCAAATCGGCAAGTTCCCGCTCCAACCTGCGCACAATTAAGTCGCTATTACTCCCAATTAAAATTTCATTCTCCATGCTCCACATATCTCTTCCTAACAGAATGCAATTAACGTCGTTTTCACAAGGAAAATCAACCGTAAAAAAACTGAAAAACAACTTTAAGAGATTTTCTTATGCATGCATAACACATTTGATAATGTGCATAAAAAAAGCCATCCCGTTAACTACCGAGATGGCTTTTGCATTCTTTTCAAAGGTGTCAGCTCACTACTCGATTGACTACATCAATCAGATCTTCACCAGTAAACGGCTTTACAATGTAATCTGCAGCCCCAAGTTCAATTCCCTCATTGATTACAGATTGCTGTCCCACTGCACTGACCATTACGACCTTAGCCTCCAGGTTTTGACTTTTGAACACTTTCAAAATATCTGTTCCGATCATATCTGGTAATATATTATCCAAAGTAATCAAATCAGGGTTCAGTTCCAGTGCAAGATCTATCGCTGTTTCACCATTTGGTGCTTCACCTATTATTTCATAGCCTGCTTCTGTCAGCGTATCCTTAATCAAGGTACGCATATAAGCTGAATCATCTACGACTAATACTTTTTTGCCCATTATCGTGGTATTTTTATAATTATTTACTTAACGCTAAGTTCTTTATTTTTTGAATAAACTCCTCTTCCAACAACCAAATGAAATCCGATTTAATATCAATGTCATCCGTGTGAAAAACAGAGCTAAATTGAATCAATGGACTCAAGGTCACCGATTCGGCATGGATGTATTTATTTACTTCTCCTGCCTCCATGATGTGCAAAGATGGTACATTTCCGTAAATCCCCACATCTAAACTGTTTGCAAATTCAGTAATTACAGAAGCAGCCATGATATTATCTATTTCCTTTAGCAACTCCAACCGCATAATCTGTGCATCTTCATTGTCGCTATTGATTACACTTTCAGGTAAACATTTCTTATGGATTTTATCAACCTCTTCACTGGTAAAGATCAAATGACAAATACCTCTGAGTTCACCAGCCAACTCAGTTCTTAGAATATGAATTCGATCATCCTTCTTAGTTGAGTATTGAGGCTCGTTGTCAAGTACCGTGATATCAAAGTCCACATTGGTCACCTCAATTTGACTATTAAGGATCATTTTTAGTGAAACTGCTGCTCGATCAAGTCCTCTGTTGATCATTTCGACAGCCACAGCCATTTCCTGATCTGTAAATTTTTCAATCATTTGATTACTCATTTTGGTTGCTCTGGTTTTGCATTAAAGTTGTTTGGTATCCGCCTAGCCAATTAGCTGTCGTCATGGTTGCACTATTAAAAATAAGAGGTCTGTAGCACACATCAAAAGATACCTACCTAAATAATGCTCATATCATCCAAATCGAACGCCAAATTTACCCAATCAAAATAGGCCCTACAATTGGTGATTTTACTTAATTTTCAATATCAAATCTTTTAATGCTTTTTCCTAAACCTTTTCTTTTTCTCTTAGTTAACCAAGAAACAAACGCTATTCAACAATCATGAGGGACAATTACCTATCAAGTATAAAAAAACAATTGCTGTATAATCGAGAACTTGGCTGGAAGACCATAGCGCAACTTCCTGAAGAAAAGCTCAATTGGCAATACAACCAGGAAAGCAACAGCATTACACAAGTAGTCAAGCACCTCTCTGCTAATATGCTGTCTAGATGGACCGATTTTTTAAACTCTGATGGAGAAAAAGACTGGAGAGTACGAGATTCGGAATTCGAATCCGAATACTTGACTCAGGCACAAATCAAAGATACATGGGATAAAGGGTGGAACTGCTTGCTGGATACTATCGACAGCCTGCATTCCGAAGATCTTGAAAAAATAGTTTACATTAGAAATCAAGGGCATACGGTTGTAGAAGCCATCAACAGACAACTCTCCCACTACTCTTATCATGTGGGGCAAATTGTGTTTATTGGGAAAATGATTCAGAATGACCAATGGCAATCTCTTTCGATTCCTAGAGGTCAGTCAGTTTCCTACAATAAGGAGATGTTCTCTAAAGAAAAAGAAAGAGCCCATTTCACTAAAGATTTTTTGCCAAAAAAAGAGGAGTAGACTTAAGGCAACTCCAATGTTGGTAATAATTTCGGGACAATTCTAGCTTTGGTTTTCTGTTCAAATCCATAAGCAATCGATAGTAACTCTGCTTCTGTGTAAGCTGTAGAAAAAAATGAAATGCCAATAGGCAAACCTTGAACATTCCCGGCTGGAACGGTAATATTCGGATACCCCGCCATAGCAGGCATAGACGAACTTGATATTCTATAATTATCTCCATTAATCTGGTCTATCACCCAAGCAGGGTCTCCCGTGGGGGCGACTATGGCATCCAGATTGTGTTTTTCTATGGCAAGATCAATTCCATCAGTTCTAGATATTTTCTGGCAAAGCGCCAGAGCTTCTTGATAGGCTTCGTCGGTTAACTCTCCTTTCGTTTGTGCTAGTTCAAATATCTCTTGTTGGAAGTAAGGCATCTCCAGTTCCTTGTTTTCATTATTGTATGCTATCAAATCCTCAATAGTCTTAAAAGGAAAATCTTCTCTCAGCCCAGCCAAATAAGCATTGAGGCCATCTTTAAACTCATAAAGCAGAAGTTCGTACTCGGCATTCCCCAAGTAGTGCATCTCTCCCAGCTCAACAGAATCCACCAGAATGGCTCCAGCTTCCTTCATAGCAGCAAATGACTGCTCCATGATAGCGTCCACCCCTTCATGAAGTCCCATTGGCCCTCTAAAAATTCCAATTCGTTTTCCCTCGAGCCCATTGATATCCAAAAATTGCGTGTAGTCTTGATAGGTTACTGCGGCACTATCATTCGTCATCTCATCATCCGAGTCCGAACCTACCAAAGCACCTAATAGAATTGTAGCATCGGTTAAGGTTCTACCCATTGGCCCGGCAGTATCCTGAGTTTTTGAAATAGGTATAATTCCTGACCTACTCCATAGGCCCACAGTAGGTTTGATACCTACCACACCATTTAACGATGACGGGCATACGATAGAACCATTGGTTTCGGTACCAATGGTAATGGCACATAAATTGGCCGAAACCGCAACACCAGATCCTGAACTAGACCCACACGGGCTCCTATCCATGGCATAGGGATTACGAGTTTGTCTTCCCCGGCCGCTCCAACCGCTAGATGATCTTTCGGATCGAAAGTTGGCCCACTCGCTGAGATTTGTTTTTCCTAAAAGTATAGCTCCAGATGCTCTCAACTTAGATACAATAAATGCATCCTTCTCTATCTCACTATCCACTAGTGCCAGCGATCCGGCTGTAGTTTCCATATTATCGCCGGTATTGATATTATCTTTTATCATGATAGGAATTCCATGAAGTGGGCCTCTTATCTTTCCTTCAGCTCTTTCTTTATCTAGTTCCGCGGCAATCATCAGCGCATCAGGATTCAATTCGATCACCGCGTGAAGGCCATTCTCTCCTTGATCAATCGCATTTATTCGATCTATGTAAAGTTGACAGATTGACACCGCGGTATGCGTACCATTCTCCATCATGGCTTGAAGCTCGGCCACCGTCTTTTCTTCAAGTTCAAAACCTTTGGTTTGTTGAGGCTGAGGCTGGCAGGCGCTCCAAACTAACAGGACAAATAATAAGTAAATGGGATGTAAACGTAATTTCATAGGGTTGAATGTTTAAGCTCAACAGCTATATTAATCCGAAAACATCAATTAAGAAAATGAAACTTTATAAACGGGCACAAAAAAACCTTCCTGATTGCCCAGGAAGGTTTTTGTAAACTTATTATATCTTAGTTTCCAAAGATGTATCTCACGCCAAGCTGCATTTGCCATCTTGAGCTTACAAGACCAGAATCATCTTTAGTTAGCATATCTTCTTTTTCAGATGCTCCATCAAATGTGAAGGTTGGAATGGTTTCACCACCCTGAGTAATATTTCCTTCATAGTTAAGCAATTGTAAAGATGTGCCATCTCCGTTAGGAGCGTTATATCTTTTACCCCAATCCTTGTTAATCAAATTGCCAAAGTTGAAAATATCAAATGTAACTTGAAGTGTGTTTCTCTTCCCGTTAGCCATTTCTAGGTAGAAATCTTGCATAAATTTCAAATCCACAATGCTCTCAAACGGAGTTCTTGCTTCATTTTTTTCAGCATATCTACCTCTTCTATTTTTCAAGTAGTCATCATTGGCAATGTAAGCATCCAAGGCAGTCCACTGCTCAGCTGCTGTCATGCTACCGTTGTCAACCAATGCGATTTGATTCTCATTGGCAGGAACAAAAATCAAAGCTCTTTCTCTTGAATCTTCGTTTGAAATATCACTATCATAAGTGTAAGAGAACGCACTGCCTGACTGTCCATTATAGAATAATGAAACAGTAGAAGCCATGAATCCTGCATATTCTTTTCTATAAGATACGTTCAAGTTGATTCTGTGGCCTGCATCGAAATCAGATCGTCCAATACTCGCATTGTTTCTTCCTTCTACTGAATAAACCCCTCTCCATTGTGATGAGTTTTGAGAAGACGTTCCTTCAAAGATGGCTTGCGCAGTACCATAGTTGTATGATAGACCTGCAGTCAATCCATTTTCCCATGGTTTGGTTAAGGAAACAGTGAAGTTAGCCGTATAGCCTTCGCTTGTATTTGAACCCACTATGATTCTTGTATATCTATCATCAATTTCATCTCCTCGATCGAAGATAGGACGTTTATCTGCGCCTCCAAAGCTTTCAACCGAAGGCTTAAGGTTAACATTTTGATAGAAAATATTGTTGATCGTTTTCGTATAAATTACTTCAACGGTTCCAATCATACCCCACGGCAATTTCTGGTCAACGGCAAGACTTGTTCTAAATACTTGTGGGTATTTGAAATCATCTGCAAATAAATCCAACTGACCTTGAGGTGTGGCATCAGTCCCGCCAAAATCACCAAGCGTTGGCTGATTGTCAGGATCTGGCTCAAAAGTCAATCCAGCAAACTGTCTGGTTCCACCAACCGAAACTCCATTGTTGTTGTACATGCCTCCTGGCCATACGAATGGGATTCTACTGGTGAAAACACCAATTCCACCTCTTACTTGAGTAGTTTGATCTCCTTTTACATCATAGTTAAATCCAATCCTTGGGGCAACCAAAAGCTGAGCTCCCGGTGCTTTTCCTGATTCAGCTCCTCTCAAGTCATTGCCAAAGCTTTCAATGGCTGCCTTAGTAGTCGCCCAATCAACTGTTTCTGCAGGATCATCAAGGAAAAATGGAATATCAACTCTAATACCTCCAGTCACACGAAGTTGATCATTTACCTGGATCTCATCTTGAACATAAAATCCAACTTGCATGGCCTTGAAGGCTGCCGCGGCTGATGTCCCGTCTCCTGTAACATTATCCACCAAAGAATAACTTCTGTCAAATTGCGTAGGACTATTCGCTAAAAACCCAGCTATGTCATCGAATCTATAAGCTCCAAAATTCTGTCTGATAAAGACGTTATTGATGTCATAGAATTCGTTGTGTGTTCCAATAGTAAGGGTATGCTTGCCTTTGTAAATATTAAAATTATCAGTAAGTGTCCAAATTTCCTGTTCTAACAAGTTGGCAGTAGAAAACTGCTCACTACCTGCCTCTACATCGCCAGTGCTAATATCGACATAAGGGAATCTATCGCCCAGTGGGTCTCTATTATCTTTTACACTTGTTCTGCCAATCACTAACTTATTTGATTTGTCACCAAAGTTACTGTTCAGTTCCAAAGCAGAAGAATTGGTTTTTGAAGGAAAAAATACACCACTGTTGGCAAATCTAATCCTAGAAGAATTTGAATTGCTCGGAGAGAAACTCTCTCCATTGTTATAACTGTGTCTAACAGTCAACTTATGCTTTTCATTAATATTCCAATCCAGTTTCACCAAAAACTTCTCAGCCTCAAGTTTCTGAACAACATTTTCATAACTACCCGGATCGTAACCGTATGCATTCAATTGACTAACAAGTGCATCTATGTCGGCTTGAGTTGCGCTTCCTGTATAGTTTGAAAAATTGAATGGTTGTGGTGTTTCATCCCTTTGAATCTCAGCATTTACAAAAAAGAAAAGCTTGTCCTTAATAATTGGGCCTCCCAATCTTGCACCATATGTCTTTGCTGTAAAATCATCTAACTTTTCTCTGTCTTCACCGTCTACTTCCAAAAACCCAGGAGTCTTACCTGCGAGACTCTGATTACGAATAAAATAATAGGCAGACCCTTCGAATTCATTGGTTCCACTTCTTGTTACCGCACTAATACTACCTCCAGTAAATCCACTTTGAGTAACATCGTATGGAGAAACTGCTACTTGAATCTGCTCCATCGCGTCAATACTAATAAGAGACAATCCATTCAATTGTCCTCCGTTTTGTCCGTTGCCGGCCAAACCAAAAACATCATTGCTCATGGCACCATCTATAAATATAGAGTTGTATCTGTTGTTGGTACCAGCTATAGATATCCCTCCATTACCAGTGAATGAAGCTTGTGGAGTCAGTCTCGTAAAATCGTTCAAAGATCTTGATGCATTTGGCATAGACATCAGCTCCCTAGTAGAAACAGTGGTCTCTGCACCAGTTCTGTTTCCATCAAAAACCTCACCCTCAGTGGCAGTCACCACCACTTCTTGAAGTTCGGTCGCCCCAGAAGAAAGAGAAGCATCCATTTTATAGGTCTGTCCAAGAGTCAAATAGACACCTTCTTGAGTATAGTTTTCAAATCCTATGAAAGATACAGTAAGGTTATAAGGCCCTCCTGCTTTCATATTTGGGATTCTGTAGAAACCAGTGGCATCTGTTACTGCTCCATATTTTGAGCCAGTTGGCGCATGAATAGCTATCACGGTAGCTCCAGGAAGTTCGGCTCCTTTGTCATCTACCACTTTACCGTTCATACCAGAGGTGGTTACCCCCTGAGCTAATAGTAGTTGGCTACTTAGCAATAAGCTAAAAGCCAGAAGTACGCGAGAAAGAAAGTTTTTCTGCTTCATAATTGAGAATAGAATTAGTTAATAATGGGTTTCTTGAGTATTGAGTTACTCAATTAAAAATAGTTTATTTAGTTAAGCAATGTGACTTTATGCCTCATTAATTTAAACACAAAACACATTACATCATTTTTACTTTGCAAGTTTAGCGAATCCTGAACACCTGAATAAATCTTATTTTATTATCAAATCATTACCTTTCAATTACGGCGTTTCCTATCTACTTTTGTGTATAACTTGTTAATAAAGCGCATACTTTGAATCACGAAATCAACCAGGTAACATTTCTACAGAGTTTTGAAAAGGACAAAAACGTACTTCTTAAAACTGCTCAAGATCGAATTTTCTCTGATCTCGCTCGTCGTTTGGTTGAAATGACGATTCACAAATACAGTATTCACTTCAACCCATTAGGACTTATCGATGATACTTTTCAACAGATATTAGATTATCAATATGATAATACTAATGAGCTCGAAGGGATTTATGAAAACCTTTGCGTCGCTTATCGATACAAATACGGTGACAACCAACTCGAAATCATCTGGGACGGAAAGTCTCATGAAGAAAAGTACGAAGAAGAGTGGGGTGAGACTTTTGAAAGATGGGTCAATGACTTGACAGAAAACCCAAGTGTGATCAAAGGAATCCTACATTTGACCGTCTTTAATGAGAATAAGAAAAACCTTACGTTCGTAAGAAATGCCGTAAAAGGTCTTATCAATGATTACTTTGAAATTAAGATCTTGAAAAGAAATGGAGTAAAAAGAGTGGTACTGAAAGAAAGGTCACTCAAAAAGGCTTCCTAACAAGCTAATAGGTAATTTCAAAAATTCGCTCTTCTCGAAACGCGATTTCCTTGATACTGACATTACTAACCTTAGACATTGGCGGGCCATGCTTACACCAAGCAATTAACTTCTCTACTGCTTCAGATTCCCCAAAAACTTCTATAAATACTTCTCCTGCTGGGAGGTTTTTAACCCACCCTTTCAATCCCAATTTATTTGCCTCTTCCAATGTAGAAGCTCGGTAAAAAACTCCCTGTACTTTGCCTGATACCAATATTGATCGTCCAATCAAACTACTCATCCCTATATTCTTTCATTATAGCAACACCTGACGAAGTACCAATGCGTTCTGCACCAGCTTCTATTAGTCGCTTCAATTGCTCCAATGACTGGATTCCTCCAGAAGCCTTGATTCCTACATTGGGAGAAATATTTTCCTTCATGATTTCTATATCCTGAATACTTGCTCCTCGTGACGCATAGCCAGTTGATGTCTTAATAAAATCCACCCCAGCATCTGATACAGTTTTACAAACGATAACCAATTCCTCTACTGATAGCAATGCTGTCTCAACAATTACCTTCAACAGTTTATTGTTTTCATGAGCAAGCTGTGCTGCTTTAGCCATTTCAATCTTCGGCCAATTCATTCCTGACTTAAAGGCTGAAATATTCATCACTAAATCCAACTCATCTACACCATCCTGAATGGCAAGTTCGATTTCTTTGATTTTGGTTTCTGTACGCTGGTAGCCAAAGGGAAAACCCACAACCGTAACCAATTGCACATTGCTCTGAGCTAATTCCCGACTGGCCTTCTTTACCCAAAAAGGAGGTATACACAAGCCTTTGAAATCATACAATTTCGCCTCTGCAATCAATTGATCAATATCACGATCAATAAGATCTACCTTAAGATTTGTATGCTCTATGTAAGTATTGGGGGACGCAATCACAAAGGAAATATAATGAAGCTAGTGGACGATTCCACATTCGTCACAAAACTTTCGTTTACCCTTTGGACGTTTCTTTGGCTTCTTTTTATGACCAAAATAGGTAGGGTCTGAATACTGAGGTTTCTCCATACCCTTGGCCATCTTACGGTACTTTTTCTTGTTCGCCTTCATCAACTTTTCATAATCCTTAATACTCTGATCATACTGTTGATTATAAGATTTTTTTGAAGCCTTCTTTTTAGTGGAAAATATCTGTGAAGAAGACGCAGCAGCCTCCTTAACCTCAGACTCTCTCGAAGACTGAGCTATTGATTCATTTGAAATGAGTATGAAGAATATTCCTAAAAAGGATAAAATAAGAAATCGCATAGACACTTTGTAAGTTTACAAAATAACGAAAATTAACTCTATTATTGCGCAACTCTGTATCCGTTTTTTGGTTTACAAATCCAGTATACTTCAAATAACAATTCTTATGAGATTATCTGTACTACTCTTTACTCTTCTTTACTTGCCGTGTCTATATACTATTGCCCAAACGATGGATTTTGAGACATACGATCCTCCTTCTACCCTGGTAGTTCCTGAGCACCAAATTACCAAAGCCAAATACCCTTTCGTTGATGTACACAATCATCAATTTGGAATGAACAATCAGGATCTCTCCCCACTGGTTCAGGATATGGATGACCTCAATATGGCTGTAATGGTTAACCTTAGTGGTCGAGGAAGGGGAAGCGATGAACACTTTAATGGAGTAATGAAAAATGTAAAGGAAAACGCCCCGAATCGTTTCATCATATTTACCAACATATCATTTGATAACATAGATGAACCTAATTGGTCAGAAAACACAGTGAAGCAGCTTGAATCTGATGTAAAAGCTGGAGCCAATGGATTGAAAATTTATAAAAGTCTTGGACTTAGACATACGGATAAAAATGGCAATCGCATTACCGTGGATGATATAAGGCTAGATCCGATTTGGGCAAAATGTGGCGAATTAGGAATTCCGGTATTGATTCATTCCGCCGATCCTAAACCTTTTTGGGACGAGCATGACGAAAACAACGAACGCTGGCTAGAACTTAAAGTAAGACCTAATAGAAAGCGCAACGCAAATGATCCCGCCCCGTGGGAACAAATCATATCAGAACAACATCATGTTTTCGAAAAGCATCCAAATACCAAATTCATTAATGCTCACTTGGGCTGGTACGCCAATGACCTAAAAACGTTCGGTGAGTTGATGGACAAATATCCTAATATGTATTCAGAGATCGGAGCAGTAATTGCAGAACTTGGTAGACAACCCAGGGCGGCAAAAGCTTTTTTAACCAAATACCAAGACAAAGTTATGTTTGGCAAAGATTCATACAACAAAGAGCAATACTACACTTACTTCCGTGTACTTGAAACTGCCGACGAGTATTTCCCATACTATAAAAAATACCATGCCTTTTGGAAAATGTATGGCTTGGATTTGAGCGATGAGGTATTGAAAAAGCTCTACTATAAAAATGCATTGAAGGTTATTCCTAATATAGATGCTTCTCTATTTCCAGAGTAATATTAACTTGCCACCTATTAGCTAATCCAATACACTAATTTTATAAATGAAACCCACTTTACTCATTCTTGCTGCCGGCCGTGGCAGTCGATTTGGCGGAGCCAAACAAGTAGCCCCAATGGGCCCTCACGGAGAAACTATTATGGAATATAGTATCTACGATGCATTGAACAATGGATTCGAAAAGGTAGTCCTTGTGATCAATAAAGATGTGGAACAAGATACTTTCGACCTTGTCAATAAAATGACAGGAGCCAAAGATAAAATTTCTTACGCCTATCAGGATTTATATACAGAAATGATCCATCCTGAGATTCAGAAGCAAAGACTTAAACCTTGGGGCACTGCTCATGCTATAATGAGCGCCTGTGATTTAATTGATGGGAGCTTTGCTATGATTAATGCGGACGATTACTACGGAAAAGACGCCTTCCAAACAATGGCGACCTACCTTCAGTCTCACACAGCTCCAAACAATTACAGCATGGTAGGCTACGATCTAAAAAATACATTATCAGCCAATGGCACAGTTTCCAGAGGCATATCTATTAGCGACAAAAATGGTTTCCTTGCTTCCATAAAGGAAACGCATGAAATCCAAGCTGATGGAGATAAAATCATCTCAGAAGGAGGAGTTGAGATTACAGAAGGATTGGCATCAATGAATTTTTGGGGATTTCAAAACAATCTTTTTGAAGAGTTGAAGTTTCAGTTTAAAGACTTTCTAAATTCCGCTAGCGACCTCACTAAGGATGAATATCAAATCCCAACAGTGATTGACCAAATGATAAAAAAAGGAATGATCGAAGTATCAGTGCTTCACTCAGGTGCCAAATGGTTTGGAGTTACTTACAAGGAAGATGCAAAATATGCTGCTGAAACCATTCAAGGCTACGTTGCTGACGGAAAATATCCTAGCCCACTTTGGTAATATAATTGAATAAAATTCATTAGATTTTAGCTTTAAAATACATTTGACAATGGGACTAAATATTGGAGACGATTTACCAGAGGTAACGCTTGCAGATCAAGATGGCGCCTGGTTAAAGCTAAGGGATTATGTGGGTCAACCTGTAGTAGTATTTTTTTACCCTAAAGACAACACTCCGGTGTGTAACATTGAAGCTTGTGAATTCGAAGCTCATTACGGGGAATTGAAAAGTGCCGGTGTTAAAGTATTTGGAATAAGTAAAGACAGCGTATCCTCCCACAAGAAATTCGCCACTCGATTTCATCTGGAATATAGATTACTCAGTGATGTGAATGGAGAAGCCGAAAAGCTCTTTGGTGTAGGAAGAAAATTATTCGGCCTTCTTCAGGACCGAATAACTTTTGTTTTTGACAAAGATGGCAAGCTCATGCATACCATCAAATCTCAGCTTAATGGTCGACGACATGTAGATGAAACCCTATCTGTACTCAACATAGAGACTCAACTAAAATAAATCAGACCTTAAAATCCACCAATTTTAAGCGTTAAGTAATAATTAATCTCGTCAAACTCATCTGACAAGGTATTCACCAGTTGTAGATCTTGAGTAAATCTTTTAGAGACTCCTAAGTCCAGTCTGAAGTTGTGAGCAATATTTATTTCAAGGTTAGCTCCTGGCTCGATATACCAAAAGACATCTTCATCTACCAGGTTATCTCTATTGTCCCAGAAGTCTTCATTATCGGGATCTTCATACCCAAGCCAACCCGCTCCGGCTGATACCGGAAATGTGATATGTACGACTTCATTCGAAAAGAAAATTGGCTCAAGCATCAAGCCTCCATACCCCCCTTGTAAACGAACTTCATTTGTAGCGTCATCTGGGTCAATATTTTGATACTTAGTAGTTGGAATAATTCCGTAGCCATCAATCCCAATAGCCAGAGTTCTATTGACTATCCAGGCACCTCGAATTCCAGCCATCACAAGTGTTTTATCTTTAAAATTTGAAGTCTTAAAACTCACTGCACCATAACCACCACTGTGATGCATCTTACCAGTAAGGGTTTTGATTTGATTTTTGTTTTTCTTAGGTTCTTCTTCTCTTTGATAGGGCTCAGTGGCTTGATAGTATTTAATGACCACAGGCTGAGTTGTTACTGTGTCTACTCTTATAGGTAATTCCTCGTTAGGGTTATCCTCAACTATCGGAGTTTTCACTTCCTCTTTGTCATCTCCAAAATACTGAAGCTTTGGCTTCTCATTGATCGTATCCGATTTTTGAGAAATAATGGTCTGACCAAAAGTCGAAACAGAAAGCAGCAGAAGTCCGAGTAATATTTGAGTCTTTTTCATTATTTGATTAAAATTCCATATATAATTAAGCAAAAGACAGCCTTGAAAATAATAGGTTTCCAATTCTTTGAAAAATAATTGAAGGATGTCTGGCTTTAGGAAAAAATCGTTCTAATTTTGCAGTGGCAAATCAATACGACCAGCTCCTATTGAACTCCCCCAGGGCCGGAAGGCAGCAAGGGTAAATAGTCGTAGCGGTGCGATATGGGTTTGCCATTTTTATTTCCCTCTTTTCTTCTTCAGTCATCTGTTTTTTATCAATTCCAACGTGTCGAAGCTACGCAACAAGCTCCTTATTTTATTAAATCAATGAATCATTAATTCCTTGATTCTTTTCTTTATAATTTTGTCGGACTAGCAATTTCATTCACACTAAAAAAAAGAAAATATGAAATTTTTCATCGACACGGCCAACTTGGACGAAATTCAAGAAGCTTATGACTTAGGCGTTTTGGACGGCGTGACTACAAACCCCTCATTGATGGCTAAAGAAGGCATCACGGGTCAGGCAAACATTTTAGCACATTACAAAAAAATCTGTGATATCGTAGACAACAATGTAAGTGCAGAAGTTATTGCCACTGACTATGATAATATGATGAAGGAAGCGCATGAACTCGCCAAAATCGATGATAAAATCGTGGTGAAAGTGCCAATGATCAAAGACGGCATCAAAACAATTAAGACATTGAGCAGCGAAGGGATTCGTACTAACTGTACGCTAATCTTCAATGCTGGACAAGCCCTATTAGCAGCCAAAGCAGGTGCGTCTTACGTATCTCCTTTTATTGGCCGTTTGGATGATGTCTCAACAGACGGTTTACAACTGATCGAGCAGATCGTTCACATTTATGGCAACTACCCAGAATTAGATACAGAGGTGTTAGCTGCTTCTGTAAGACACAATATGCATTTGATCCATTGCGCAGAAATTGGTGCAGACGTAGCCACTTGTCCGTTAAAGGTAATCACGGGTCTACTCAAGCACCCATTAACAGATAGTGGGTTAGCTCAGTTCTTAGCTGATCACCAAAAAGGAAACTAATTTCTGATTTTATCATCTCGTAGTTCATGCACATCATTAAGGTAAAAGGAAAGGCCAAAATACCGGACTACATCCAACTACGGGATGATGATTTCGTTTTAATTGCCTATTTTCGAGCGGATCGCCCGTTAAAAAAACTAGACAAATATGGTCTGGAGGGCAAAGAGGAAGCACTCAAAGCAATTATAGAGCAACTTCCTTTCGGGAAAATTCAACCTTTAAACATATAGACACAATGGAATTTAGTTCGAACCCTGTGGTAGAAGTCAACGACGCAACGATCTATCAAGAAAATCAGGCCGTGCTCAGTTCTATTAGTTTCAAAATTGAAAAGGGTGAATTTGTCTTTTTGGTAGGACGAACTGGGAGTGGAAAATCCTCTCTACTCAAAACTTTATATGCTGACCTAGATCTAAGAGAGGGAACCGCTGATGTCGCTGGATTTAACATCAAAAACATAAAGTCTAAAGACGTGCCTTTTCTAAGAAGAAAAATAGGCATCATTTTTCAGGACTTTCAGCTATTTCCAGATCGAACGGTAACAGAGAACCTTATATTCGTCATGAAGGCTACAGGCTGGAAGGATAAGTCAAAAATCAAAACCAGATTAGCAGAAGTACTCATGCGTGTAGGGTTGGGCGCAGCTGCAGACAAACAACCTCACCAATTATCTGGGGGTGAACAACAGCGCGTGGTTATCGCTAGAGCGCTCATCAATGAACCTGCCATCCTTATTGCTGACGAACCTACTGGAAACCTCGACCCTGAAGTATCTGATGGCATTTTCAATCTATTCTTAGAAATCAATAGAAGTGGCACAGCTGTACTGATGGCTACCCACAATCACACCTTTATCACTGAATACCCTCACCGCACACTCAAATGCGAAGGAGGCAAGCTCTTAGACTCTGAAAAAGAAGAGTTTGAGTTGAGCGGGCATTATTAAAAACTAACCCGACTTTATGCACCTATCAACTTTACCCTACCAATTTCTTGCAAACTTCAAAAATCACATTGGCACCTACCTAATTATTATTTTAAATGTGATCTCCTTTGGTTTTCAAGATCATTCATTTAATGTAAGAAGTCTGTTATCCGAAGGTGCCAATTTTGCTCCATATTCTTTAACCAATCAACCCTATAGATTAATCTCTTCAGTATTCTTACATGGAGGTTTTATCCATCTAATTATCAACCTCTATAATCTCTACTTTGTAGGGAAAACAGTTGAAGAAAAGGTAGGTGTTATTCAATTCTTACACCTCTATTTTTTTTATGGAATTACGGCATCCATAGCGAGTTGTCAATTCAATCTTTTTACGATAAGTGTTGGCGCTAGTGGAGCCATCTTTGGCTCGTATGCATTTCTATTTCTCAAAGAGTGGAACGAAAGCAATACTCAAAGAAAATCACTCCTGATAAACTTTATCATTTTTGCCTTTATAAATACCATTTTCATTCGTCACCTTAATATAGATGTGTATGCCCACTTAGGAGGCACTTTAGCAGGAGCCTGCTCTTTCATTTTACTACAGGTTTTCCAAAAATCAACAACAAGCCTCTTACTTTGGGTACTACCAATTGGTTTGTATTTTTTTATACCCAACACACAACCTCAGTATTATAGTGCCTACAATTACACAATTCAAAAAGACGACCACATTAGATCAGCTTTAAATTCTTATTACTTTGTCTCGTCCTGAAATAAGTTGACACAAAAACGACTTATTTATGAAAGACGAGAAGCGCAGTTCTTTAGGAGGGAAAAAGCGCACCCAGCGCGACTACAACATGGGCTTTAAACTGGCGGTTGTATCTGAAGTGGAAAAAGGCGAAATGACCTACAAGCAAGCCCAAAAAACTTATGGTATACAAGGAAGGAGTACAGTTTTGGTTTGGTTACGCAGATATGGTAAATTAGACTGGAGTCACCCGAAGCAACACTTTATGGCCTCACCTAAATCAAAAGAGACACCAGCACAGAAGATCAAGCGATTAGAACGTGAATTATCTGATGAGCGATTGAAGAATGAGATTCTTAATATGATGATTGACATCTCAGACAAAGAACACGGAACTTCAATCAGAAAAAAGGGATTACCCAAACAATCTGGCGCATCCGAGAAGAAAAGCACGTGAGTCTCTCACGTAGCTGTCGACTGTTTGGGATTAGTAGACAGGCGGTTTATCAATCAATACAGAGATCTAAGCAAAGAGCAGAAGAACTCTCCAGGATCAAACCCCTTGTCCAAAAGGTAAGGATGCAAATGCCCCGACTGGGCACGCGGAAGCTGTACCATTCATTGAAAGGTGAATTTGACCGGCAAAACATAAAAGTGGGTAGAGATGCTTTGTTCAACTATTTAAGAGCCGAACACCTGCTCATCAAGCCAAAGAAGAATTATACAAAAACTACCAACAGTAAGCATTGGTTGAGAAAATACCCCAACCTATTGAAGGATCGGAAAGCTATTCGCCCTGAAGAAGTTTTTGTCAGTGATATTACTTACATCAAAAGTAGGGAGCGAACCCATTACCTCTCTTTGGTCACAGATGCATATAGTAGAAAGATTATGGGCTATCACCTCAGTGATGACATGAGTGCTGAACACGTGGTCAAAGCACTGAAAGTTGCTGTCAAAAACAGAAAAACAACCCAAACGCTTATTCATCATTCCGATAGAGGATTACAATATTGCTCCACTCTTTATCAGTCTGAGCTTAGTAATCATCAAATCACCCCATCTATGACCGATGGGTATGACTGCTATCAAAATGCACTAGCAGAAAGAGTTAATGGTATCCTAAAGGGGGAGTTCCTCATTCATAAATGCAATACTGGCCAAGAATTGAAAATACTGATCAAAGAGTCAATAGATACCTACAACAATCAAAGACCTCATCTAAGTCTCAACTATAAAACACCTAACTTTATACATGAAAAAACCTGTGAATATCAATCCACAGGTTTTACTTAAATCTTTTTAAAAACCGTCAACCTATTTTAGGACGGGTCACTTAGATAATGATGAGCACGCAGCTAAAATCAAAGTAATAAAAGATTTACCAGACTCTATCGCCATACAATTTGCAACTATTAAAAACTTACCCAAAGCACTTCAACTTGACACTGCCATCATCCTGGACTTTTTCAGACTTAGGAAAAAACAGATTTTTTATTTTCTAATGCTATTAGAGAATGATTCCTTCTTGTATGAAGACAGCATTCTATTCATCCGAGATCAATTAGCGCAATCGGCAAGACCCCATTATGCTTTGGATTTTAATTACAAATCCAATGAAAATTCCGTTAACATCAATAACCAAGGATTGAAGCAAGAAAGAGAATATTATGATAAAAACTGGGACACTACCCCATATGTATACAAGGCCGAATATTATAGAATAGGCACTAAAGATAGTCTCGGCAACTGGCACGGAAAAATTATTGATTACTATGCTGACGATACACCTCAAATGAGGGGCACTTATCATAGAGATCTCAAACAAGGAATATTCATATACTACAACGAAGACGGTACCGTCTCTTCTGCTGGGTGCTATGAAAATGACCAACGCATAGGCAAATGGGAATACTATTATTCCAATAATATGCTGAGCTCAGAAATTAGATACATTAATAATTTCTCTTATATTGAAAATATATATGATTCTTTAGGGCAACAATTGGTCAAAGATGGTAAAGGCATTGATATAGATTATCACCCAAATGGAGCCATTGCGGTTAAAAGAACAATTGAAGGAGGATTGAACCATGGAGTATATGAAGGGTATTATGAAAATGGAGACCCTTATTTCATAGAATATCATAAGAAAGGCTTTTTGGATTATGGCATTTCATATGACTCTTTAGGCAATGTATATCGCTATGAGGAACATACTATCTGGCCATACCCAACTGGTGGCTATGAAAAATTAGTGGCATACTTTGAAGCCAACAATCAAATGAAATCCGATGACTTTGATGATTATGTCGAATTAAAGTTTAGAGTAAGGAAAAATGGAAGTATTCATGAGATAGTTGTTACCAAAAGCATACACCCGACATTAGACAAACACGCAGAACATCTACTTATCAATGGTCCAAGTTGGCAACCAGCCAAGATTCACGGTTTTGAAATAGTAGAAAGAAGTGCAATTGTTCGGGTAATGTTTTAATAATTGACTTCCCCTTATTACTAAAGCAGACGCCTTTCGGTATACATGTGATTGCTGCTATAAGAAATTTGAATGAGCACTTTGCTACAAGGACATTGTTGCATTCAACTATTTCGAGTTGATTTCAAACTCCAGCCATATCTTTCAATGAGACCATAGCCTTTGACAGCGCTGTAGTCCGGTACTAGTGTTATAATACCAATCTATAAGGAAGAATCAATGGGCTTTAAATAGATCCAATTAGAATGAAATAAGGTATAAAAACCCGAACCAAAGAAATACAGGATATTTGACAATCCCGGAGCGTTGTATCGATAGACAGCTCGTTCCCCGCCGGCTACTCTCACCCGTATTACCGTAGTAGCATTTCATTTTTTGGACATAAAAAAAGGGATGCTGTAAAAACAACATCCCTATTTGATAAAATCTGGCGACGACCTACTCTCCCGCGTATTACCGTAGTACCATCGGCGCTGAGTGGCTTAACTGCTCTGTTCGGAATGGGAAGAGGTGGACACACTCGCAATAATCACCATAAAGTCTTGATGAGTGTCTAGTACTAAGTATATAGTACCAAGACATCATTTAATTTCTTTAAGTAGTAATCTCATTTGATTATTACTTTGTACTAAATACCTGGTACTTAGTACTGTTTTTGACATGAATATTGTGAAAGAAAGAACGTGCAAAGCACTGTTATAGAAAGTTTACAGGTAATTAGTACTACTCAGCTTTGACATTACTGCCTTTACACCTGTAGCCTATCAACGTCATCGTCTTTAACGACCTTTAAAAGAAATCTCATCTTGAGGAGGGTTTCGCACTTAGATGCTTTCAGCGCTTATCCTCACCGAACGTAGCTACCCGGCGGTGCAGTTGGCACCACAACCGGTAGACCAGAGGTTCGTCCAACTCGGTCCTCTCGTACTAAAGTCAGAGCCTCTCAAATTTCTTACGCCCACAACAGATAGGGACCGAACTGTCTCACGACGTTCTGAACCCAGCTCGCGTGCCACTTTAATGGGCGAACAGCCCAACCCTTGGGACCTTCTCCAGCCCCAGGATGTGACGAGCCGACATCGAGGTGCCAAACCTCCCCGTCGATATGAGCTCTTGGGGGAGATCAGCCTGTTATCCCCAGAGTACCTTTTATCCTTTGAGCGATGGCCCTTCCATACGGAACCACCGGATCACTATATCCTAGTTTCCTACCTGATCGGCTTGTTGGCCTCACAGTCAAGCACCCTTATGCTATTGCGCTCTACGCACGGTTACCAAACGTGCTGAGGGTACCTTTGAAAGCCTCCGTTACTCTTTTGGAGGCGACCACCCCAGTCAAACTACCCACCACACAATGTCTCCGACAAAGCCGGATTAGGCATCAGATAAATAAAGGCTGGTATTTCACCAACGGCTCCACCACGCCTAGCGACGCAGCTTCAAAGCCTCCCAGCTATCCTACACATCATTTACCCAATACCAATGTGAAGCTATAGTAAAGGTTCATGGGGTCTTTCCGTCCCGTTGCGGGTACGCGGCATCTTCACCGCGACTACAATTTCACCGAGCTCATGGCTGAGACAGTGCCCAGATCGTTGCACCATTCGTGCAGGTCGGAACTTACCCGACAAGGAATTTCGCTACCTTAGGACCGTTATAGTTACGGCCGCCGTTTACCGGGGCTTCAGTTCAGCGCTTCTCAACTAAAAGTCGATAACGCCCCCCCTTAACCTTCCGGCACCGGGCAGGTGTCAGGCCTTATACATCATCTTTCGATTTCGCAAAGCCATGTGTTTTTGTTAAACAGTCGCCTGGGCCTTTTCACTGCGGCCAGCCGAAGCTGGCGCCCCTTCTCCCGAAGTTACAGGGCCATTTTGCCTAGTTCCTTAGCCATGAATCACTCGAGCACCTCAGGATTCTCTCCTTGACTACCTGTGTCGGTTTACGGTACAGGTACCATATTCATAAGTTTAGAGGTTTTTCTTGGAAGTCTGATTAGGCGCATATCAACGCTCCCGAAGGATTGTTGTACTATCAGGTTCAGCTAGTCCGGCGGATTTACCTACCGGTCCAATACCTACACCCTTCAACGTGCTATTCCGTCAGCACGCAGCGCTTTCACTACTCCGTCACCCCATCACTGAGTATGGTAGTATGGGAATATTAACCCATTGTCCATCGACTACCCCTTTCGGGTTCGC